>JANPPB010000632.1:0-8688 GCA_031428295.1 Segetibacter sp.
TCTGTAAAATTTCCCTGTTGGTAGAAGGTAATTTGACCATCCTGCAATCCTTCTATTAATTCCAGTTTGTATTGGTCTTGCTTGTTGGTAAAATAACCAATAGCGTCATTTTTAGATACGTCTTTTCTTTGAAATGAATTATTCTGTTTAGCGAGTTCATTCATTTTTACTTCCACCTTGCGCAGGTCTTCATCAGTAATTTGTCTATCGCCCAAATCTATATCGTAATAAAAACCTTTTTCAATAGCCGGGCCTATGCCCAATTTTACTCCTGGGTATACTGCCTCTAATGCCTCTGCCATTAAGTGAGCAGATGAATGCCAAAAGGTAGCTTTTCCGTCAAGGTCATCCCACATTAAAAATTTTATCGAAACATCGTTATTAACCGGACGGCTCATGTCCCAAACTTCTCCGTTTACACTTGCGGCCAAAACCTTGCGTGCCAATCCTTCACTAATTGATTTGGCTATTTCCAAAGATGTAATGCCCGGTTCAAATTGCCTTATTGCTCCATCAGGAAAAGTAACATTGATCATAGATAAATACTGCATTTTTTAGGAACGCAAATGTAACAAACAATACCCACTGGCAACCATGTTATAAATTGATTGTAGGTAGGTTGGATAGTAGAAAATGCCCCACCGTTAAGAACTTACAATTTTTAATGATGTATAAAAGTTGAGCTTTAAAAACACAAATCTTTACATTTGCGCTAATTAAACCCTGAAGATAACTGCAGGTATGAAGAAAATTGAATTGGAAATAGTAGCCTTATCACATAGCATAACGCAAACACATTCGTATGCCGTGGTTTTGGGAGAAGTAAATGGCCTGCGTCGCTTGCCCATTGTTATTGGTGGTTTTGAAGCACAAGCAATTGCAGTTGCCCTTGAGCGCATGCAGCCCAGCCGTCCGTTGACACACGACCTCTTAAAAAATTTTATGAATGCTTTTAATGTTGATCTGCACGAGATTATTATCAGCGACTTGCAGGAGGGAATATTTTATTCGAAACTCGTATGTGTTAATGACCATGATACTGTTGAAATTGACAGCCGTACCAGCGATGCGCTTGCCCTGGCAGTGAGGTTTGGTTGCCCTGTTTTTACATACGATCATATTTTAGAAAGTGCAGGCATTTTAATGGAAGATGCTCCGGGTGGAAAGAAAAAAGGTTCTCCAACCACAACAACCACTGCTGAGCCAGGTAGCCGCGACGATCTTAGCGGACTGAGCCTTGATGAATTGAATACCTTGCTTACCGAGGTATTAGACCAGGAAGATTACATCAGAGCTATTTCGATAAGAGACGAGATACAGAAGAGAGGTAAGTAATTTTATACCTGATACTTTTTTATGTGAATTAAGTTGGCCTGGATTTTTTAAATTTCGAGACCATATTAAGGATTTTTTTTTGATACCGGCTTTTGGTAGCGAATGCGCCATTGTTGCTACGCTCAGTTCAAAGGCATCGCAATGATTGAACTGAGCGTAGCAGCCTGTCCTGAACTTGTTTCAGGATCTTAAATCCTTTCATCGTCTTTAACTATGTGGTGCCTGTTTATTAGTAAAATCAAACTCACTTCTTATACCTTTTGATTGATAACCTTTTTCCTTACCAGGTTTTATTCTATCAAACCTTCACTTCTAAATTGTTAGTTGCATATTTTAAATAACATTTTATGGTGGTATTTCCCAACGGAAAAATAAATCTTGGCTTAAACGTTACACGCAAACGAGCTGATGGTTACCACGACCTGGAAACGATTTTTTACCCCACACAACTACAGGATGTTTTAGAAATTATTCATGGAGACGATCTCGAATTTACTGTTTCGGGCTTGCCGGTTGCCGGAGATTCAACCGACAATTTATGCTTGAAGGCCTATCATCTTTTAAAAAAAGATTTTACTGATTTGCCGGCTGTAAAAATTCATTTGCATAAAGTGCTGCCCATGGGGGCCGGTTTAGGCGGAGGAAGTGCAGATGGGGCGTTTACCCTAATGTTACTTAACCAAAAATTTAAACTAAACTTAACTGAACAGCAATTAATGCGCTACGCCTTACAACTTGGCAGCGATTGTCCCTTCTTCATTTTAAATAAGCCTTGTTTTGCCAGTGGCAGAGGAGAACTTTTGGAACCGATAGCAGTGGATATTTCAGTATATAAAATAATATTGGTTCATCCCGGCATTCATGTTTCTACGGCTATGGCGTTTTCTAAATTAAAGCCTGCTAAACCTTCAATGTCCATCAAAAACATTATTGCCCAACCCATCTCAACATGGAAACAGCAATTGCTTAATGATTTTGAAGAACCTGTATTTGCTATGTTTCCTGAAATAAAACAAATTAAAGAAAGCCTATATGCTGCCGGGGCACTCTATGCAAGCATGAGTGGTAGCGGAAGCTCCGTATATGGGATTTTTAAAACCGGGGAAGTAATACTACCAAACTTTCCGGATCACTACACCCTTAATGCCTAAGATTGGTTTAATCTTTTACATCTATAGTTGCCGGGGAGTGATGTAAAGGTTTTCTCTATAACATGAAAAAAGCCGGCTATTAACCGGCTCAATATTTTACTACATACCCGGAAATAAGGGTCTTGCAACTTCTCTAAACGGCCAGGGTATGGCAACCAAAATTAAAATTAGCGCCAGCAAAAACATCCAGAACGATTTCTTGTGTTTTCTTTCAGGACTGATATTCTTTTTACCTACTCCCCTTCCGATGGTAATTAGTACAATAGCTATCAGCATACTTACCATGTGTTCTATTGCAAAAAAACGGGCAACAGGGTCTTTCATAACAGCAGCCATGCCAAGGTTTTGAATATTTTTTAAGCCCCATGGGCCAACCACCCATTGATAAATACCCACCAATAAAGTTATATGCGAGGCAATCATTAAAAACAAAGCTGTTTTTTTATCGAAGCCTGTGTATTGCCTTTTGTTCAGCATGCCACTGATAGCATTAAATATTGCAATTACCAACAACAATAATATCACCCAACGCATCAGGTTGTGCAAATGAAGTAAACCGTTATACATGTTTAAAATTTAGTGGCGCAAAAATAGGTTGAAATCATTTTCCGCCATTAGCTTTTAAATCGTTTTGGCAATTTTGATCAACGAGCCTGGGGCTTACGATAAATAAAATCCATATCTATACCCTTATATGCTATTAAAGCATTTTGCTGGCGAGGCTCATATAAATTATTTTTCAGGCAAAGCCTCCACTATATTTTTGCATCATGAAAAAATGGAATTGTATTCTTTTGTTGATGATAACCATTTACTCGTGTAAGCAAAATAAAAATGCAAAAGCCGCTGCCGATCCAGCTAAATTAGAAGTGTTGAGCCAGTTGGAAAAAAGTGTGCAACTATACCCTGATAGTGCTTCAATACGAATGCAATATGTAAATGCTTTAGACAGTTTACAAATGTATCCCAAAGCCATTGCGCAAACAGATAGTATGATCAGGCGGGATAGTTTGAATAATGGGTTATGGTTTGCTAAAGGCCAATTATTAGAGAGTAATCACGATACCGCCCAGGCTATCAGCAGTTATAAAAAAGCGTTATCTATTTATCCTTCGGTAGAAGCCCAATTAAGCCTTGCAAACCTGTTTGCCGAAACAAGAAATGCTGCTGCGCTACAAATTTGTCAGGTTGTTAGCCGGATGGGATTAGGCAGGGAGACTGATGCAAACTGCGATTTTATTGCCGGGGTATACTATGCACGTATCGGCACAAATGAGAAAGCCCACGTTTTCTTCGACAGGGCTATCAATAATAATTACACATTAATGGAAGCCTATATGGAAAAGGGCTTTCTTTTTTATAGTGAAAAAAAATATACTGAAGCCAACAAGGTTTTTGAAACAGCCATCACTATTAATAACACCTATGCTGATGCTTATTACTGGAAGGCCAAAACCTTTGAGGCTATGGGTAATAATGACCAGGCGCTTTTGAATTATGAAAGATCGCTGGGCCTCGACAAAAACTTACATGAAGCAAGAGAGGCCATCAAACGACTGAGTAAATAATATCTTCACACCTCACTTCTTATTAAGACAACCTACAACATGCCTATTATTGCCCCATCGCTGTTAGCTTCAAATTTTTTGCGATTGCAGGAAGAATGTGATATGCTAAACCAAAGCGAGGCCGATTGGTTTCACCTGGATGTAATGGATGGCAGTTTTGTACCTAACATTAGCTATGGCTTGCCGGTGATTGAACAAATAAGAAAGGCCACAACCAAGGTGTGCGATGTGCATTTAATGATTGTTAACCCTGGAAATTTTGCCGAGGCTTTTAAAAACGCAGGTGCAGATATTTTAACCGTACATATTGAAGCCTGCCCAAATTTGCACCGCAATATTCAGCAAATTAAAAGTTTGGGAATGAAGGCCGGGGTGGCTGTGAACCCGCATACGCCGATACATTTGCTAAGCGATATTTTGGCTGATGTTGACGTGGTTAATTTAATGAGTGTAAATCCAGGCTTTGGCGGCCAACAGTTTATCCGGCATACTTACCAAAAAATAAAAGATTTGCGCCTGATGATAGATGCTAAAAATTTACCGGTGTTGATTGAAATTGATGGAGGTGTAACCAATGAAAATGCACCATCAATTATAGATGCCGGTGCAGATGTTTTAGTTGCGGGAAGCTGTGTGTTTACGGCTGCGGAACCAATAAAAGCCATCTCCCATTTAAAGTCTTTAAAAAAAAGGTAGCCAATATTTCTCCGGGTTTTACGGGCAATCGCATTGATAATCATTTTCAAGATCGATGACCGTTACTACCGACATGTGTTTTTGTTTTGGAGCAAAAATTATCCGCACATGCTGCCTGTCTTTCGTAACTCCTTCCAATGCATAAGCAGCTCCCTGCGGATCATCCAACTCACTTTTATTATAATTGATAGTGCCATTTGCAAGTATATCGCGTACTTCCTGCTGGCTAATGTGGCGGCATTTCATGCGGCACTTTGCATGTTTGGTAAAAAACAAATCACTTACGTTCCTGTCAAAATTTTTGCGTTGGGCAGGGGCACTAACATCTCCGGTAGTGCTTGTTTGGGTTTGTCGCTTGTTGGTTAAGGTAGGTGCAGGGTTGTTACAGCGCCTGATACCAATGGCTAAAATAGCCAGGATCACAATAAAGATGAACGGAAGTAACTTCTTATAATTCATACTTGAAAGATATGTACGGCCAACAATTAAATGAAATGAAAAATCAATAAATCTTACAGATCCTCCTGCAGCTAAATTCACATTTTCTACAATCTTCGCAATGTATCTTTGAGGCTCTTATGGACGAAAAAAAATCAGTGGCTTTTCACACATTGGGTTGTAAACTAAACTTTTCAGAAACCTCTACCCTATCGCGTTTACTTGAAGTAGAAGGATTTGAAAAGAAGGATTTTACAGATAAAGCCGATGTGTATGTGATTAATACCTGCTCTGTTACTGACAATGCCGATAAAGAATGCCGGATGCTGGTGCGACGTATACAACGCAAAGCGCCGGAAAGTGTTGTAGTCATTACAGGCTGCTATGCCCAGCTAAAGCCAAAAGAAATTAGTGAGATTGAAGGCGTTGACCTGGTGTTAGGCGCTGCAGAAAAATTTAACATCGTTCAACATTTAAAAGAATTTACCAAGGGAGATAACACTAAAATAAGCAGTTGCGAAATTGAAGAGGTCACAGGCTTTCATTCATCATTTTCAGTAAACGACCGAACCCGTACATTTTTGAAAGTGCAGGATGGTTGTGATTATACCTGCGCTTTTTGTACCATACCAATGGCCCGTGGCAAAAGCCGCAGTAATACAGTTGAAAAAGTTTTGGATGAAGTAATAAAATTAGCCGAAGCAGGTGTGAAAGAAATTGTACTTACCGGGGTAAACCTGGGCGATTTTGGCAAAGGGCCCGATGGAAGCAAAAAACATGCTGAAACCTTTTTTGAACTGGTACAGGCTTTAGAAACAGTTGAGGGCATTGAGCGTTACCGCATTTCTTCTATTGAGCCAAATTTGCTAACTAACGAGATTATTGAATTGGTAGCAAACAGCAATAAGTTTATGCCACACTTTCATATACCCTTACAAAGCGGCAGTAACGAGATATTGGGCCTGATGCGTAGAAGATATAAGCGGGAAATGTACAGCGAACGGGTAAACTTAATCAAGACTTTAATGCCTCATTGTGCAATTGGCGTTGATGTGATTGTTGGCTTTCCTGGTGAAACAACTGAATTGTTTAATGATACGGTTAACTTTTTGACAGAGTTAGAGGTTTCTTACCTGCATGTTTTTACTTATAGTGAACGTGCTAATACTGCGGCTGTTGAAATGATTGGTGCAGTTCCGGTAAGCATACGCAACGACCGAAATAAAAAGCTAAGAAATTTAAGCTTTATGAAATTAAGCGAACACACGCGACGACACATTGGGCAGACAAGAAAAGTGTTGTTTGAAGGGCATAACAAAAATGGAATGATGGAAGGATACACTGATAATTACATTAAAATAACTACACCTACCAGGCAAGAATGGGTGAACCAGGTTGTAGACTGGAAAATTTAAATTACAGATGGATACTATAGAAAGCAGCAATTTTAAAAAATTCATCGTTACCATTAACTTTTTTATGGATGATGACTTTATGTCTTTTGTACAGCCTCACAGAACCTACATTAATTACCTTATTAATAAAGGAATTATTGATTCTTACGCAGTAAGTATGGAAAGCTATCGCACCTGGATTATGATGACCGCCAACAACAAAGACGAGATAACTGAGTACTTAAAAAAATCTCCACTTCACTCTTATTGGACTTATCAAATTGATGAGTTGTTTGTATACGATGGACAAACCTACCGGCTGCCGGCTCTTCAAATGAACTAAGTATCCAGGTATGATTGTTATAAACAGAGATTAAAGTTTAGGATATAGTTGTATGTTATTATGAAGGATGAAAATGGTTAAGAGGGTTAATTTTAGTGTGAGGATATTTTTGAAATCTCATAAAAAATTTTGTGGCATTACAAGTGCAACCCTATATTTGCACTCCCAAAGCGAAAAGGAATAAAGGTTAACAACTTTAAAAACTCTTTAGCCTAAGATAAGGGAGCATAGCTCAGTTGGTTTAGAGCATCTGCCTTACAAGCAGAGGGTCCGCGGTTCGAACCCGTGTGCTCCCACATAATACCAGTAAGGGTTTCAAGAGATTGGAACCCTTCTTCGTTTTAGTCAATCCGACACTTTTCCGACACGGTAAGCAATTTACACTTCTCCACACTTAACATTATATTTGAAGCCAAACTCTTAACGAAAAAGCCTAAACAATTCAATGACCCGAAAAAGCTTAGAAGATTACCTCTGGGGAGCAGCCAACATACTTAGAGGTATGATTGATGCAGCCGACTTCAAACAATACATTTTTCCTTTACTTTTTTTCAAACGCATTTCCAATGTGTTTATATAGTTGTGCAACTTCGTAAGCTTGAAGATGAAAGTTGTTAGTAAGGAAAAATCAGCACCTTCCCTGTCTGCTCATCTGCAAACTTTATTCTGCGCATTTCAATAGGATAATCTTTAGCTGCATAATGGTTGTTAAGAAGAATGGTTTGGTCATATAACACTCCTTTGGTTTTGTTTTTTGGGTGAGAGTATAACCGGCGATAGTTCATGTTATCTTTTGCCCTGGTAACGTAGAATGCACCACACAGATGAACCTTGTAAAGCCGCTTGTAGTCTACGTATCCTCTGATTAGTGGGCAGTTCTGTCGTGAATTTCTTTCAGCCATTCATACTCATAAGTAATAAAATTATCCATCACAATCCTTTATAAATCCATCTTAAAGAATAGAATCTGTAATTAATATTGATTTATAGTTTTTGAAAATAAATGATTGATACATATGATTACCGCACAGCGCAACTTTAATAATGGCTATATTATAGCTATATCTTTTATATCTGCATTAGGAGGTTATTTATTTGGGTTTGATTTTGCAGTTATTTCCGGTGCTTTACCATTTTTGAAAGAACAATTTGGGTTAAACGAATATTGGGAAGGATTTACTACAGGTTGCCTTGCCTTAGGGGCAATTATTGGTTGCCTGGTAGCTGGAGGTGTAGCTGAGAAATATGGAAGGCGGTATGGTTTGTTGACTGCGGCTTCCATATTTGCTATTTCATCGATAGGGATGGCAACGGCTAATAATCTTCAGATGTTTATTTTTGCAAGATTTATAGCTGGTATTGGAGTGGGAATGGCATCGATGTTATCTCCATTGTATATTGCAGAAGTAACTCCATCGCATATTAGAGGGCGTATGGTTGCAATTAATCAACTAACCATTGTAATTGGGATTTTAATTACCAATCTTGTAAATTATTCTTTGCGGAATAGTGGTACGGAGGCATGGCGGTGGATGTTTGGTTTAGGTATAATACCCTCTACCTTATTTATCATTGGAGTGTTATGGTTGCCGGAAAGTCCAAGATGGCTTATGCAGATTGGTAAGAAAGACAAAGCCCAAAAAATATTAAGTAAAATTGGAGGTGAAAATTATGCGGCTGAATCTATAATAAGTATGCATAAAACTATTACAGTTCATTCAAAAATATCCTATAAATCTGTTTTTGGGAAAGCAGTTTTTCCT
>JANPPB010000633.1:0-2209 GCA_031428295.1 Segetibacter sp.
GTATGGTTTTATCGTTGTGCTTTACTGTTCCATTGGCTTCGCCACGTATACTGTACACATCATCTTTAATGTATTCAGGAGTGCCGTTTCCTTCCGTTTGTGTACGGGTTTTAGTATCGTTCCATGCAACATAATTGCCGCCGGGTTTGGTAAGCTTTCCATTTTCAACCCTCACCGTAAAAATTCTATTATTACTGGTGCTGTTGTTTTGTATAATGTGTATACCCTCAACTTTTACACTATCAACATAATATCCATCAAAAGTTGTCGTGGCTTTGTTACCGGGTTCAATCATTCGGCCTGTAAAAACAGTAATGACTTTACCCCTGCGAATATGCCCATCTCTGCCGGTGCAACCGGTGCCAAAATTTACTGTTACCGTTTTTGGAAAAGCTCCGGGAGCCAATGGTGTAATCGTTGTAGTAAAACATCGAGAAGTACTATCAGTACCTTCAAACCTCGCGGCTGTTTTTATTGATGATCTTCCATAAATACCAATGCTTCCACCTAACCCCACTTCACTGTTTGTTCCCATAACATTGTCAAAAACATCGTCGTAAAGAACATTTGCTTCTGCATCGGCTTCCGACGAAATACTTGCTTGTTCCATCTCCAGTTTAGCTGCAACTTCAGTATCGTCTGATTTTTGACAGGCTGTAAATAGTGCTGATGCAGTGAGCAAGGTTATAAACGCCCAACGTACAGTTTTTATTTTTTTCATGTTGTAAATAATTTTATTTTTTATTAATTAGGTTGTGGGGTGATTGACAAGCTTTGTTATTTAAGGTTTAATATCAAACCAATAAATCCGGATAATATTGTATGATACTTATAGACACTCACTGTCACTTATATTCAAAAGTGTTTGATAGTGACAGAGCCGAAGTAATAAGCAGGGCAAAAAATGTTGGTGTTAGCAAATTTTATCTTCCCTGTATAGATAGTAAGGTTATTAATGACATGCTAAAGATGGAGATGGAATACAAAGAAGAATGCTTTGCCATGATGGGACTTCATCCCTGCTCAGTAAATGAAACTTATCAGGCTGAACTGAAGATTGTAGAGGAATGGTTGCAGAAAAGAAAGTTTGTTGCCATTGGCGAAATAGGCCTTGATTTTTATTGGGATAAGACTTTTAACAGGGAGCAATATGTGGCTTTTGACCGGCAGATGGAGTGGGCCTTGCAATACAAACTGCCTATTGTAATTCATACCCGGCAGGCAATGCAACAAACGATTGATGCAGTTAAACCATTTGCAAAAAAAGGTTTGACAGGCATCTTTCATTGTTTTGGTGATACCATTGAAGCAGCGCAACAAATTATAGAAATGGGTTTTTTGTTGGGTATAGGTGGGGTTGTGACTTATAAGAATGCTGGTCTTGGACTGATTTTGGAAAAGGTTGCTTTGGAGCATATGGTTCTTGAAACGGATGCACCTTACTTATCGCCAGTACCATATAGAGGTAAAAGAAATGAGAGCAGTTACCTGCTACCTGTTGCGCAAAGGCTGGCCGATATAAAAAATGTTAGTATTGAACAGGTTGCCATGATTACTACCCACAATGCTGAAAAAATATTTAATCCATAGTATTCAAGCCTTATTTTTGCACCCCTGTTTTAAAAGATAGTGTCAGGATTATCCTGTTCTTCGGGTTTAAGTAATGATTGGAGAGTTGTCCGAGTGGTTGAAGGAGCACGCCTGGAAAGTGTGTATACTCGAAAGTGTATCGAGGGTTCGAATCCCTCACTCTCCGCATTTTTTACTTTCCTTCCCTGCATCCTTTATTTTTAAGGTTAATATTTGCTTACTGCTGCAATAGTTGCTATTATTATACTGGTTTAAATTTGAAATTGAAATTGCGGGAAAGTTCGTAACCATTTCAATTTTAATTCAGCAAGATCTTAAGATTAATTTTAGCTTAAAAATGTACGACAGGCTTAAATCCATATAGATACAAGCCTGCTTTGCAACCTTTTAGAAAAACCAGATGTCTTAAAAGTTCGTAACCTCATGAACTGAATTTTTAGATGGATTGCAGATTCCCTCAATCTCTCTTTTTATTCTTAAAAACTCACAATCCACATTCTTTGAATCAAATTATTAACCTGATCATACAAGTGAGGTTAACAATTATATTCCTGGCATAACAGATAGAAACATGTAAGCACTTGCGGTAAGCAATTACTTGTGGGCTTGGTTTATCCTT
>JANPPB010000634.1:0-3219 GCA_031428295.1 Segetibacter sp.
ACTTGCATTACTTCATCCCATTGGTCTTGTGTCATGCGCAGCAACAGGTTGTCTTTGCTAATGCCAGCATTGTTTACACAAATGTCTACAGTGCCAAATTCTTTAACCACATCGTTAACCATGGCCTCGCAATCTGCAAAAATGCCTGCATTACTTTTATAGGCTTTTGCTTTTACGCCCAGTGCCGCCAGCTTATCCTCCAACGCTTTTGCTTTCTCGTTGCTGCTAACATAGCTAAAGGCAACGTGTGCACCCTGCTCTGCTAATTTAAGGGCTACGGCCTCACCAATTCCACGGCTGGCGCCAGTTATAATGGCTACTTTATTGTCGAGTAATTTCATATAGATTTTTTATGGAGGCGGTAAATGTATAAAAATTGACCATTCTTCCTTGCAAAACTGTGGGACACATGTACTTTTTATTAAGTACGCAATACAAAAAAATGCGGGAATTGATGCTATGGAAACACGCTGTTGAATGGAGCGTCGCCTTAAATGCTTCACAGAAATTACCAGCTCGTCAACAAAAAATAAACGGTACAATTAGCTGGTCAGCGCCAGTATTTCATCAACATAATTACGGTCGTTACTTAGCCGGGGTACTTTATGCTGGCCACCCAATTTGTTTTTACTTTTTAGCCAATTATTAAACGTATCTCTGGGCAACGCTTTTACAATAGGCATGCGCAAGGCAATATCTTTATGGCGTTTTGCCTCGTAATCGCTGTTACAATTTTTAAGTGCTGTATCCAGTTCAAAGGTAAACAGGCCCAGGTCTTTGGGGGCAGTTTCAAATTCAATCAACCACTCGTGGCTGCCATTTCCATGGTCGGAAAAGTAAACAGGAGCAGCCGTATAGTCGTTGAAAGTTGAACCGGTTTTTTGGCAGGCCACCGCAATAGCACGGTCGCTGTTGTCAACAATTAACTCTTCGCCAAAAGCATTTATAAAATGTTTTAAGCGGCCGCTAACCTTAATTCTAAAGGGGGCTAACGAGGTAAACTGAACGGTGTCGCCAATAAGATAGCGCCACAAACCGCCATTGGAACTGATGACCGGCGCATAATTTTTACCCAACTCTACATTGTCCAAACCAATAGTTTCGGGTTGCTGTTTGCCATATTCCTGTACCGGCAAAAACTCGTAAAAAATACCATGATCTAAAAACAACAACATGCCTTCATCATCGCCCGGTTGATCCTGTGCACCAAAAAAACCTTCGCTGGCATTGTACAGGTTGAGGTAATTAATGTGGCCTCCTATTAATTTTGCAAACTGTTCTTTATAGGGTGTAAAGGATACGCCACCATGTATATACAACTCCAGGTTGGGCCAAATTTCTTTTAACGTTTGCTTGCCCGATAATTCTAACATACGTTTAATGAGTATGAGTGTCCAGGTAGGAACGCCACTAATGCTGGTTACATTTTCGAGCATGGTGCTGTGTGCCAGCTTTTCAATTTTGTCCTCCCATTCGTCTAACAAGGCAATAGACAATTCGGGGGTACGCAGCCAATGACCCCAAAACGGGGTATTCTGCATAAGCACCGCACTCAAATCGCCATATTGGGTTTCGTCGTTTAATTTATTTACCTGGTGGCTTCCACCAATAACTAAACCTTTGCCGGTAAGTAAATCGCTGTCGGGGTTAAAATTGTAGTACAGCGCAAGTACATCTTTTGCACCCTGAAAATGGGTTTCTTCAAGGCTTTCTTCGGTAATGGGTATGAACTTGCTTTTATCGCTGGTAGTGCCGCTGCTTTGGGCAAACCAATTTACTGGGGTATTCCAAAGAATATTTTCCTCGCCATTCATCAATCGTTCAATGTAGGGTTTCAGGTTGTCGTATTCGTGAATGGGTACAGACTGTTTAAAGTCTTTTATAGTAAACAGTTTATCGAAATTGTATTTTCTTCCAAACTCGGTGTATTGTGCAGAGGTAATGAGGTGCTGCAACACCTGGCGTTGTGCGGCAACAGGATTGTTAACCCAGTGTTCGATACGCCATAACCTAAAGCGGGCAAGACGAGATATGGCAGGACTTAAAAGTTTCATTGCAATGAAAGTAAATTAATAAATGGCCTTAAAACTTTTTTAAATAATTCACTATAAATAAACCTTGCCAAAAGCTGAATGGCACCTGTAGTAGCAACCGGTAATAATTTAGTCAAAAGGCGCCGCCTCACTTGCCGATCGTTGTAAGGCATTATCCCGCTCCATGTCAATGATCCAGTCTTTACGTTTCAGTTCAAAGTTAGTACCTAAATATAGTTTACGTACCTGCTCATCGGAGGCCAGTTGCTCGGCGGTTCCGGTTTTAAAAATCTTACCCTCAATTAAAAGATAAGCCCGGTCGCAAATAGAGAGTGTTTCGTTTACGTTATGGTCGGTAATCAGGATACCAATGTTGCGATACTTTAACCGGGCAACTACAGTTTGTATGTCTTCCACTGCAATAGGATCCACACCCGCAAAAGGCTCATCTAATAAAATAAATTTTGGATCCACGGCCAGTGCCCGGGCAATTTCGGTACGCCTGCGCTCGCCACCACTCAAACTGTCGCCGTTGTTTTTTCTTACATGATGCAGGTTAAACTCTTCAATCAAAGAATCCAGCCGCATTCTTTGTTCTTTCTTCGTTAGCCTTGACATTTCTAAAACCGCCTTAATGTTATCTTCCACACTTAGCTTTCTAAACACACTAGCTTCCTGTGGCAAATAACCAATACCCATTTGAGCTCTTTTGTACATGGGCATTTTAGTAATGTTCAGGTCATTCAAAAACACATCGCCTTCATCGGGCTTTATTAAACCAACTACCATGTAAAACGTTGTGGTTTTACCTGCACCATTCGGACCGAGTAAACCAACAATTTCACCTTGTTTTACGTTAACCGAAACATGGTTAACCACTGTGCGGTTTCGGTAACTTTTAATAAGATTTGTAGTATGAATAATCAGGCTCAATATGTAGGCGGTTTCAACAAAAATAGGACAATAGCTAAAAACGTACATGATTCATAGGCCTCTTAACAGCTTGTTGGCGTTAAGCTTTACCAATTATAAAAATTTAAGATGGGCAGGAGAAAAATTAGTAAGATTAATATATGCCTTGAAGAGCCGGCTTGTTTAACAAATACCTTAATGCCCGGGCATTTTACGTATTTCTATTCATTTTTGCCTGTGCTGTTTTATGTTTGCACTCCTTAAGAAATATTCA
>JANPPB010000635.1:0-1862 GCA_031428295.1 Segetibacter sp.
GGCAAAGTATCGCCGCCCTGTATGAACCATTGCTTTTGGAATTGTGATCGATCCTGCGAATAGGCAACAGAAAACAACAACAGGGCACTAAAACAAAACAGTTGGTGCTTAATGTATAGCCTATGGTTCATCCCTTTCATACGTCGTAAGATTAAAGTTGCAAAAGCGTAATTCCAGCTTTATTTTGTCAACATAAAAGACGCCTCTTTTACATCTTTCGAGTTACCTCCAATCATCACTTTAAATGCTCCCGGCTCATAAATGGTGGTGAGGTCAGTACCCACAAAACTCAAATCATCTTTTGATAGTGTAAAGCTTACCTGCCTACTCTCCCCAGCTTTTAAAAATATTTTTTGAAAGGCTTTTAGCTTTTTTACCGGTTGGGTTACTGACGCAACCATGTCGCGGATGTATAACTGCACCACTTCTTCGCCATCATACTTACCGGTATTGGATACCTGAATGGTTACTGTTTGTTTATCGGCGGCAGCCATCGTTTTTTTACTCACGTTAACATCGCCGTAGGCAAAAGTTGTATAACTTAAACCATAACCAAACGGGTACAGTGGCTCATTACTTACATCCAAATAATTTGACCTGAATTTTTGTGTAGGTTGTCCATCAACCTGTGGTCTGCCGGTACTTTTATGGTTGTAATAAATGGGTATTTGTCCAACGTTTTGTGGAAACGTCATGGTAAGTTTTCCCGATGGATTATAGTTTCCAAACAACACATCTGCAATCGCATTTCCAGCTTCGTGCCCCTGGAACCATGCATATACAATTGAGGTGGCTAACTTACTTTCCATGTTTAATACCAGCGGTCTGCCAGCCATAATTACCAATACCAGTGGCTTACCTGTTTTAGCCAACGCCTGTATTAATCTTTGCTGGCTTTCAGGGATCGTTATATCGGAACGACTGGCTGCCTCACCTGTCATCTCAGATGCTTCGCCAACAACGGCCACTATCACATCTGCCCGGCTGGCAACTTCTAAAGCCTCATTCAATAAATCTTCCGGTACCCTTCCATCAATATTAATCCTCTCGCCAAAAACATTTACATGCTTTGCCAGCAAGGTGTCGTTTGATAAGTTGGCGCCCTTAGCGTAAAAGACATTTACTCCCGGGCCGGCAACATTTTTCATGCCTTCTAAAACTGTGGTTGAAGTTTGGTTATCGCCACTAACTGCCCACGTTCCAAGCATGTTATTTTTATCATTAGCCAGCGGACCAATTAAAGCAATGGTTCCTGATTTTTTTAGTGGCAATGTTTGGTTGTTATTTTTTAACAACACACTTGCATGTGTACCAAATTCACGTGCGGCTTGTCTTGCATCACTGCTCAATACTTCTTTAGCAGCCCTTGCATTGTCGGTGTATTTATAGGGGTCGTCAAACAAACCCAGCTTGTATTTAGCCTCTAATATTCTGCGACATGCCTCGTCAATATTCTTTGTGGTAATCTTTCCTTCCTGCAATGATTTCTTCATATATTTTAAAAATCCTTCGCCAACCATATCCATATCCGTACCTGCCTTTAAAGCTAATGTTGATACCGCCTGCAAATCGCCCAAACCATGATCGATCATCTCGTTTATGGCAGTATAATCTGTTACAACAAAACCTTTAAACCCCCATTGTTTCCTTAGTAAATCTGTAAGCAACCACTTGTTACCCGTTGCGGGTATGCCATCAATGTCGTTAAACGAAGTCATAACACTACCTACGCCGGCATCTACTGCAGCTTTGTAAGGTGGCAGGTAGTATTCGTACATTTTTATACGGCTCATATCAACGGTGTTGTAATCCCTGCCTGCTTCGGCAGCACCATATAGCGCAAAGTGTTTTACACAAGCCAT
>JANPPB010000636.1:0-5480 GCA_031428295.1 Segetibacter sp.
AGCAGCAGCAGTAGCAGCTTATGGTTTTTATTCGGTAAATAATACTAAGGTTGATGCCATCCCCGACTTGTCTGAAAACCAGGTTATCATATTTACCGAATGGATGGGCAGAAGCCCACAGATAATGGAAGACCAGGTAACCTACCCATTAGTAAGCAACCTGCAGGGCATACCGAAAATAAAAAACATTCGTGCTAATTCTATGTTTGGGATGAGTTTTGTGTTTGTAATTTTTGAAGATGCAGTTGATATTTATTGGGCTCGTACAAGGGTATTGGAACGGCTTAATTATGCCCAGCGATTACTGCCACAGGGAGTTGTACCAACCTTAGGACCGGATGGCACCGGCTTAGGACATATTTATTGGTATACATTAGATGCCCCATCTCATGATTTAGGAGAGCTACGGGCATTGCAGGATTGGTACATCAAATTCGCTTTACAAACTGTATCCGGCGTAAGTGAAGTGGCCTCTTTTGGAGGCTTTCAAAAACAATATCAGATTGTAATTGACCCGCACAAGCTTAGCTATTACAACATTCCTTTGATGGATGTAATTGAAAAAGTAAAAGCAAATAATAACGATGTAGGCGGAAGAAAATTTGAGATGGCAGATATGGGATATATCATAAGAGGTGTTGGCTATATCACTCAAATAAAAGACATTGAAGAAATACCGTTAATGACACAGGGTTCTATCCCCATCCGGGTAAAAGATATTGCAACCGTGCAAATGGGTGGAGAGCTGCGTTTGGGTATTATAGAAGAAAATGGTGAAGGAGAAAAAGTGGGCGGAATAGTTGTGATGCGCTATGGCGAAAATGCAAAAGAGGTTATTGATAAAGTAAAGGAGAAATTAAAAGATGTTGAAAAGGGTTTACCTGCAGGTATAAAGTTTCATGCCGCTTACGACCGGTCTGATTTAATTGAAGCTACGATTGATACCTTAAAAAAAGCAGTGATTGAAGAAATTATTGTGGTAGCGCTTGTGTTGTTCATCTTCCTGTTGCATGTACGCAGCGCTTTAATAGTAGTAATAACAATTATAATGAGTGTGTTTATTTCCTTCATTATGATGGATTGGTTTAATGTAAGTTCCAACATCATGTCGCTTGCCGGCGTTGCATTGGCGGTAGGCGACCTGGTGGATGCCGGAATAGTGATGGTTGAAAATGCTTTAAAATCTATAACGGAAGAAACAGAATGAGAACATTGACAGGCCAAGGATGAAAGCAAAATGTGTTAGTGCAAAAGTTGATTGAAAAAACAAAAGCCCGACCTCCCTCTCCTTTGGAGGAGGAACAGCCTGCCCCGATTTTTTCGGGGAGGGTGAGGTCTTAAAAAATTTACATGATTTCAAACGAAGAAAGATTAAAAAGAATTGAAAGCTCATCTGTCTTAGTAGGCAAGGCAGTCTTTAATTCTATATTGATTACGCTGGTATCGTTTGCACCAATACTTTTTTTGGAAGGTCAGGAAAAGAAATTATTTACCCCACTTGTTCTTACCAAGACGTTTGCCATGATAGGGTCTGCTTTTGTGGCAATTTTTCTGGTACCTGTACTAATGGCAATGATGTTGAAAGGTAAAATGCGTTCCGAAAAAAAGCATCCCGTTTCCAGGTTTTTTCTTTGGCTTTATAACCCCATAATCCGGTGGTCCCTTCGCTGGAAAAAAACCACCATGTTGATTGCATTTATATTGGTTGTTGCAAGCATTCCATTCGTCATGAGGTTAGGTTCAGAGTTCATGCCACCGCTGGATGAAGGTTCTCTTTTGTTTATGCCTGTAACCTTACCTGATGTTTCCAATACCGAAGTAAAACGTATTATGCAGGTGCAGGATAAATTGATTAAGACTGTCCCTGAAGTGCACAATGTTTTGGGTAAAGCAGGCAGAGCAAACACGGCTACAGACAACTCTCCCATCAGCATGATCGAAACCATGATTTTATTAAAGCCTCAATCGGAGTGGCGGGATGGAATGACAAAAAATAAAATCATTGAGGAACTAAACAGCAAGCTCCAAATTCCCGGAGTAATTAATGGATGGACACAGCCAATCATCAACCGCATCAACATGCTTTCAACCGGCATCCGTACCGATGTTGGGGTAAAAGTTTATGGTCAAAGTCTTGACTCAATCAACGTTTTAGCGCAACAGTTCAAGGTGGCATTAACCGGTGTGGAGGGAATAAAAGATTTATATGTAGAGCCTATTGTTGGAGGTAAGTATGTTGAGATAAAAATTAAAAGAGAAGAAATTGGTCGGTATGGTTTAAGTGTGAATGACGTGAACATGGTCATCGAATCTTCTATTGGCGGAATGAATATTACCACTACCGTTGAAGGGCGGCAACGCTTTTCGGTGAATGCACGTTTTGCACAGGATTTCCGTAACAACATAGACCAGTTAAAGACATTGTTGGTTACTACTGCAAGTGGTCCAATTCCATTATCTGCTGTTGCCGATGTGTATATAGCAGAAGGTCCGCCAATGATTAATTCAGAAAACGCTATGCTGCGTGGCACATTATTATTTAATGTTCGCGATAGAGATTTAGGCAGCACGGTAAGTGATGCTAAAAAGAAACTGGAAGACCTCGTAAAAAAATTACCGAGAGGCTACTTTATAGAGTGGAGCGGGCAATACGAAAACCAGGTACGTGCAGAAAAGCGGTTAAAGATTTTGATACCGGTTGTGCTGCTCATTATTATGGTTATTCTATATTTTACATTCCATACTTACCGCGAAGTTTTGATTGTTTTGTCAAGCATACCTGTTGCATTAGTGGGCGGGGCTTATTCCCTTTTCTTTTTTGATGTAAACTTTTCGGTAGCGGTGGCTGTGGGTTTCATCGCCTTATTTGGTATAGCGGTGGAGACCGGTGTGCTTATGTTAGTGTACTTAAACAACTCTTTATACAACAAGGTGCGCAAAAAAAAGGAAACAGGCGAGCCTCTTAATAACGGTGATATTGAGGAAGCGGTTTATGAAGGTGCCTCTTTACGATTGCGTCCAAAATTGATGACAGTGCTGGTAGATATTTTTGGCTTATTACCTCTCTTGCTTGCAACAGGAACGGGCAGCGATGTAATGAAACCCATAGCAATTCCATTTGTATTTGGCTTGGTCACCTCTACCTTTTTTGTATTAATTGTTTTGCCCGCCATGTATGCATGGGTTCGCGAAAATGAATTAAAGAAAAGAGGTAAAGTAGTGATTGAGGAATTAAAAGATTAGAGACAATAGGCAATAGGCAATGGGCAATGGGCAATAGGCAATAGGCAATGAGCAATTTGCAATAGGCAATAGGCAATGAGCAATGAGCAATTTGCAATAGGCATTATGTAAAAGGCATTATGCAATAGTCAAAGAATATGTTGAGTAGATTTTTTTGAGCCGTGCGGTATTGCTACTATGAAGCATTGTTCCCGCCAGGGCGGGACTCTTGTACTGCATTGCAGGGAGGAGCAACGAACAACATGACGATGCAAAGACGAGTAATAATATGCTGCTGATGTGGAAGAACAAATGTTTAATTACTACCTACAGCACCGCTCCTTCTCCTATAGGAGAAGGAGAAGGAGGATGAGGCTGACGGGTAATAATATGCTGCCGATGTGGAAGAACAAATGTTTAAATATTACCTAAAGCACCGCTCCTTCTCTTTTGGAGAAGGAGAAGGAGGATGAGGTTAAAAATAAAAACATGAAAAGAACTTTTATAATACTCATAATGATGTGTGCAGGCTTCATTACAAATGCACAAACCAAAAGTCTTAATGACATTATCAATGAAATTCAAAATGCAAATCCTTCATTAAAGATGTATGATGCAGAAGTGCAATCAATGGATGCTGCTGCAAAAGGTGCATGGAGTTGGATGCCACCGGAACTCGGAACAGGTTTTTTTATGATGCCCTACAATCCTAAGTATGCACGAAAAAATGATATGGGTGAAGAAGGCATGGGGCAGTATGTATTTTCTGTACAGCAAACGCTTCCCAATAGAAAAAGACAGGCGGCAGAATACAACTACATGAATACGATGTCATCAGTTGTAAAAGAAAAAAAGGGGGCAGCTTTAAACGAGTTGGTTGCCGGTGCAAAGAAAAATTATTATGAGTGGGTTATCATTAAAAAGAAGTTCAGCATACTGGAACAAAATGAAAAGCTGCTTGACTTTATGATTAAAAATTCGGAGATACGTTATAAGAACGGCATGGGTAAATTAAGCGCTTATTATAAAGCAAAAGCGGCGCTTGGTAAAATTCAAAACATGCGGCTGATGTTAGAGAATGACATTCGCCTTCGCCGCATTAATTTAAACACTCTTATGAACCGGGACAAGGAAACGACGTTTGATATTGATACCACGTATAGCATAAAAGACTACACCAACTTTCAAATAGACAGTACTGCTTTCATCAATTCAAGAAGTGATTTGCGAGCTATTGAAAGAGATATTCAACTGGTGGGTTTACAACAACAATTAGAAAGAGCAAAGTTGAAACCTGAATTTGGTTTTCGCTATGAGCACATGATTGGTATTGGCGGGCAGCCGGCGCAATATACCGCCATGGCAATGGTAAAAATTCCTTTTGCATCCTGGTCGTCCAGGATGAGCAGGGCAAATATTGAAAGCTTAAGATACAAAAGAGAAACACTCGGCTTTGAACACCAAATGGTGATTAATGAATTATCGGGTATGGCTTCAAACATGCGTACAGAGCTTTACACCAAGCGCAGACAATTAAAATTATACGAGGAGAACATTATCCCTGCTCTTCAAAATAATTACAAAATCATGCAATTAGCATATAGTCAAAATACAGAAGAATTGTTTGAATTATTTGACGCATGGGAAACTTTAAACATGGCACAGTTAGAATACCTTGACCAGTTGCAACAACTGTTGGTTATGCAATCAGAGCTGGAGAGAATTTTACAAATTAATTAAACATGAAACTCAGTTTTATAAAATTCATAGCCTCTTGTTTCTTATTGCTTTTATCAGCATGTAAGGATGATAAAAAGGCGGAGCATACTCAGCATACTAATGCAGACACAATGACGAATGCCGCTTTACCTACTGTGCAGTTAGAGACATTATTAAAACCGACTAACCAATTTGTGATTTCAACAATTCCGGTAACAGCTATTAAAAAAGACCAGGTAGTTTCAGAAATGAATGCGGTCGGCACTATTGAGTACGATACAAAAATGATTGGAAATATTTCAGCAAGAATAAATGGAAGAATAGAAAAACTATATGTCCGGTATAAATATCAGTTCATTAAAAAAGGGCAAAAAATAATGGACATCTACAGTCCTGAAATGCTTACGGCGCAGGAAAATCTGCTGTTCATTTTAAAAAATGATGCAGGCAATAGTTCACTCATACAGGCTGCCAAACAAAAATTATTATTGTTAGGAATGAGTGCAGAACAGGTGCAAAGAACAATGCAAACAGGCAAT
>JANPPB010000637.1:0-1706 GCA_031428295.1 Segetibacter sp.
GTGCCTCCGTGCCGCTATGGTTCCATTTTACAAACTAAGACAGCCTCTTAAACTTAATAAATATTAAAATCCCAATTCTTCATTTACAATTTATAATCAAAGTACAAACAATCATTATCCAATGTCGATTACTTTAGGGAATTCATTTCCAACCAATACGAAATCTCCAAATTTTAAATTAACCATTCCGGGAGATGCTGAAATAAATTCAGCATGACGGCTCATTTTATACCTAAATAATTTCTTCTTAAGTAAAACACATTCACTATTCACTATTCACTTTTTACTTTTACTTTTTAATTTTTACTTTTTACTTTTTACTTTTTACTTTTTACTTTGCATCACCCATGTACTACAACGATTATCTTCAACTGCATCAGGTATTGAATAGTCAACACCCAAAAAGCAATGAAGCACCCAACACGCCTGCCCACGACGAAATGCTTTTCATCATCATTCACCAGGCAACTGAGTTGTGGTTTAAACAAATTTTGTTTGAGTTAGAGTACATTATGGAGGTATTTAAAAAAGAGAAAATTAATGACAACTCTGAGGACCTGAACCTGGTACGACACCGGCTAAACAGGATTATTAAGATTAACGAATTGCTGAGCCAGCAGGTGGGCATTTTAGATACAATGACCCCACTTGACTTTCTTGAATTTCGAAATTTACTAACCCCCTCATCAGGTTTTCAAAGTCTTCAATTTAGATTAATTGAGGCCAGGCTTGGCTTACAAATGAGCAACCGCCATCAAAATGATTATTATAAAAGAAGCCATGAAGGTGGATTTAGCCCGGACCATTTTGCAATAATTAACCAGGTTGAGCAAGAGCCTACTTTATTGCAATTGATTAACCAGTGGCTGGAGCGAATGCCTTTTTTTGATCTTGTCTATTGGACTGTTACCGGATATAGTAATGGGTCAGAAATTGAATTGCATCCTTTTTGGCTGGCTTATCGAAATGAATACGTAAACAGCCTGACAGAAAGAGAGCGGAACAAATTGCCTGACTTCGATTATGTATTTTATGAAAAGATACCTGCTGATGCTACAGCAGAACAGGTAAAATCTTTGCGCAGCGACCTCTCACCTGCTGCCATGAGGGGCGCTTTGTTTATTATGCTATACCGCGACTTTCCGGTGTTTCAAACCTCTTACCAAATTTTGGATTCTCTTATAGAAATTGACCACCTGATGAGTAACTGGCGACACAAACATTTTATTATGGTGAGGCGTATGATTGGTATGCGGGTAGGTACCGGCAATACCACTGGTGCAGGTTATTTAGAAGGTGCACTTAACAAGCATTATGTGTTTAAAGACTTGTCCAACCTTTCTACATACATCATTGAAAGAAAAAAATTACCACAGCTTCCCCTGCAACTTATACAGGATCTTAGCTTTAGGGTATAGTCTATGGCAAGTGTTTACTCAAATGACAATACACAATATCTGAGAAAAGTTAAACCACAGCGTACCGGCGGCACTTGAGAAACACAGCATTCCTCTGTGATACTCTGTGGCGTCAACTGTCTCCGTGGTTCAAACCATAATAAACTCCAACTCAAACCCTGCGTTTGTGTACTCATTATAGTTAAATTACAACTTCACAACAATCACCACAGGGTAAACTACTAAACATGAAAGCAATTTTTTATTCGGGTCTTGCATTGCCGGCAATCTTTTTTCTGACATGGGCAA
>JANPPB010000638.1:0-4279 GCA_031428295.1 Segetibacter sp.
GCTTTAAACGGCCACAGTAATATGATGCGTTTGTAGTTCAAAATAAAAAGAATGCCTGAACTAATAAAAACTATTATGGCATAAGCAAATAGTAATCCTTCATTACCTTTTACCTCAATGCCAAATACCGTTAAGTGAAAAAATATTGCTCCGCTCATTACACCTAATGCTACAAGTGCCCCAATACCCGTTGTAGCCGGAATAAGAATAAGAATAGATGCAATTAATTCAACTATACCAGAACCTATTCTTCCCCAGGGCTCCATGCCCACAGTTGTAAATATGTATACTGACTCAGGAGATGCTGAAAATTTAAAATACAGTGTTTGGAGTAAAATGATAGCTGCTACCAGGCGCAGCACCCACTGAAAAACCGCATTACTTTTCATATACTTTTTTCTTGTAAAGACGGCGTTGTTTAAAAAGCCTTACAATATGTTTACATGCAGCTTTTAAAAAAATGGGGGTACTGCTGTGGCTTTATGCTATTGCTCATCAACCTCTATGGCCGAAATTATTTCATCTTTTTGAGCCAGGGAAAGGCTTTCTTGCTTTGTTGTAAAGTGGTGCTTTAACGAGTGGGTGATGATGCGGTTTTGAGTTGAAAAAGTCTTACACAAACTACATATTGCCAGGTGTTGCCATAGTTTAACACGTTGCCACGACGACAGTTTGCCTTCCTCTTTTTTTGAGATATAATCGACCGTTTGTTTACAGGTAATTTTCACACTAATGGGGTTTGTATTAAAGCCAATTTTTTTCGAGGCATGCCCTTAATTGTACTTTGGCACGATGTATCAATATCCAGTAATTTGAAGGAGAAATGGAAAGCTGCCTGCATATATCTTCACTCTCAAGCCCATCAACATATTTCATAATAAAAACAGCATGTTGTACTTGCTTTAGTTTTTTACTGCAGCCTGAGAAAATATTATAAAACTCTTTTACTTCCAAATCACTTGAAGAATTTACTTGCCAGGTTTTGGGATACATACCTTTTTTCCAATGATCTGCTTCATCAAAAAAAGTATAGTCTTCATGCTCCTCACAAATAGTTTGAAGCGTAATCTTATTCGCCGATTTTCTAAAGTAATCAGTGATTTTATTTTTTAAAATAATAAAAAGCCAATTTTTTGGAGAAGCTTCCCCTTTAAAACTGTCAACATTTTTCCAGGCGGCTAAAAAAGTATCCTGAACCAGGTCCTTCGCTGTGCTTTCATCAAATCCTTTTTTTAGAGCATAATTATACAACACATCAGCATAGCTGGCTACCCACTCTTTATACTCCACACTCCTATCAGCCATAATGTACATCTGTATTGTTATTATTAAAATTAGTTGATTGTGGTTAAGAAAAAATTGATGCCCTTTAAACTTTCAGCAAATATTTTACTTGTTGCTGTCTTTTACTTTTGACCAGTTATTATCTGCTTTCTCAATGTTTGTTTGCATATCCTTATTCCACATTGCCTTTACTTTGGTATTGTAATTAAAATAGAGTTTATCGTTTAAAATGGTCGAGGTGTCAGCTTGTGTGGGTGCTTTATGACCATCGGCTGCACCAAAGACGCAATACCCTCCGTATTGCGGGGCATACTTTTCGGGTGAGGCTTTAAAGAGCTCTATGTTAGATAAGCTTGAGAAAAGCCAGTCCACGTTCTTGTACGAATGCTTAAACTCTTTATCACCTTTTGATGGTTTTTGCTCTGTAAAAAAAGCAACGGCATCATAACCATTGATTGCTATGCCTTCTTTTTGAAATACCTCGGAGCTTTGTGCTAAACCTGAGGTTGAAACTGAAATAAGTATAGCGATGAGAAAAACCATTGATTTCATAACGGGGTGGTTTAAGTTTTATTTAATTAATGCGGAGCCAAAAAGGTGATTGTATGCTTTGCAGTGTATGCACACATATTTGTATTGCGAGATGTTAGCTGTTGAAGTAAATTGATAGACCTGTCGGCCTTTGGTTGATTTTAATTTACCTGCCTCTATAAAGTTTACAGGCATTGCCTCTTTTGAAAGGTATACATACAGATCGGGCCCGTTGCTCGACATAAAGCTGTCAAGCACAACTTCATAATTTGCTTCCGTAATTTTTAAAACCTGTGCCTTTCCGCTTACTTCGCCATAAGGCCCATTCATAAAGTAGCCTGTTTGTTGGGCAGCGGCTGATGCGGTTGGCATTTCATTTAATACCGTAGTGGGTGCATCAGTTTCTTTTTTACATGCTGTAATCAACAGCACAAAACAGATAAAAATAAGGATACGCATATAACAAGATTTAGTTTGATGACTTTATATAATGAAGCTTTAAAATTTAAAATTGATTGATGGTGCAAATGCAAAATTTCGGGTAAGGCCATCCGGACGAACTTCTCTTACTACTAATGGAATTCCTCCCGTAAAGCCAATTTCAATTTTGTTGCTTAGCGGATATTTTATGGAAGCCGTGGCGTTCACGGTCAATCCCTGCGAGCCTTTAATGGCTATGGGTTTGTTTTGGATATTGGCATTAATGTAAGTGTCTTTACCCAGGTGATAAATTGCCAGCAGTCCTCCGTTTACAGATATTTTATGAAGGGACTTAAAATTATAAGTGCTTCTCAGTAACACATCTCCCTTTCTGCCAAAATCATTTGTTGGAGGGTAACCCATGGCTGCTTTATCGCTATAATAAACCGGTAGAAAGTGGTTAAGATTAATACCGGAAACAGGCTGTTGCCACCCGGCTGCAAATTGCCATTTCGAAGAAGATATTGCTATGCCACTGATTACATCCACTGTACCCAGGCTACTTTGGTATTGCATAGGCAACGACAAACCATTCTTTTCAATGTTCGATTGGTTTAGTGGTAGTTTAACGCCCAATGTAACGCTGGTCTGCCATTTTTTTTCTGGGTTCACCAGGTAAGTCCCTGATAGAAATACATCACCTGCTCCAAAGGCATCTCCCAAATTTCCAGATGCATAATTAGCAGTTACCTTAGCCTGTGTCTGCCAATGCATACCCAATTGTGCCGTGTACTCCAAAGCCGGAGTCACAACCACAACATCTTCATCACCCAACCCAATTGACGTTGAAAATTGTAGGTTGTGTTTAGCTTGTTTATTAGCGGCATGAATACCAAGATTACCTACTGAACAAAAACCTGCATCGCTGCAACCCTGGGCAAGTAAGCCGTTATTAACACCAAACAAACAAATACCTGCAATTACAATTAAGAGTCTCATAATATTTATTTTACAAATTTTGTCCAGTTAGCATCGGCTTTGGCCTTTAAATTATTTTCGTTCTTGTTCCAGGTCTTTAAGGTGTTATTAAAAAACTTGTTATAGAACAGGTATAGTTTGTCGTTGATAATTTTAAAAGTTTCCGGATCTACATCTACTTTCTCCCCGTTATCACCCATAGCATAAGCACACCAGCCTCCGTATTGGGGCTCGTACCGGGCAAGGTTGGCACTAAACAATTCTTTGTTTTTGGGGGAAGAAAAATAATAGGTTACTCCATTATAACTTGCGCTGTGTACTTTATTGCCTTCCACGGCTTTTGATTGATTGAAGTAAGCAACGGGATCGTAGCCGTTAATAGCCAATGTAGTTTTTGAAAGATTAAATTCCTTTTTACGTACCTCCGTTTGGGGGAAAGCCACAATGGAAAAGTTAAGTATGGCAAGAGATAAGACGACCAGGGGTTTCATTGATAATATTTCTCTTAATGACGCATTTGCTCAATGTTCCTTACAAACTTTTTTGTTTTAAGAAATTTGGCAACACCTTAAATCAACAATGCATGCCTCTGATGGATGAATACCGTTTGTACATATTTTTTTCACTGGTTGTCTGCTCTGTAAGAGCGCCCTGTTTATAGAAAATTATATTAACCGATTTTCCAGGCTCCGTAGGTGCTTCCTTTTTACACAAATATTGGGGCACCTATGGAGCCAAAAATTTCATGTGGTGATTTTCTATAAACAGGATGCTCCGTTGGAGCAAAACCAATTTTTCGAAAATAATGTTTTAAAGGTTATGCCTGTATGCCGGGCATTCAATAGCGAAAAAACAGGTTCGTTTATATGGGAGCATGCCCCTGTTGCCATTACAGCAAATAACCAATATGTAAAACGTTTGTTAGGCAAATGATGTATTGTTATGTATCGGTAACCATTAAGATAAGCTGGATTTTATGGTTAGGTAAGAAGTACAATCACCCTAAATACATCCTGCAATATTTATGGCAGGTAATGAAGAAATGCTACTAAAAACCCTTAGAAAA
>JANPPB010000639.1:0-2800 GCA_031428295.1 Segetibacter sp.
GCGAGTTATGAGTTAAGAGTTTGGAGTTATGAGTTTTTTTTGATGTTGTTCTTTGACTTTTGACTTTTGACTTTTGAGTTTCTTCTTCACTCATAATTCTTAACTCAGAACTCTGAACTTTTTTCAATCCCACCAATCTGCTTATGGCTAACTCAACCTGTACGCCCCTTTTACTTCCAATCAGCTCATGCCATTCGTCTACTGCAATAATTTGTAAGTTTGAAAAAGTGACAGAATAATCTTTGGTAGCCAATAACAGGTGAAGGCTTTCAGGAGTAATGATGAGCACCTCGGGCATGTGCCTTTTTTGACGTGCCCTTTCATTGGTGTCTGTATCTCCGTTGCGACTACCTACCTGCCACTGCATTCCTAACTCTGCAATCACTTCGTGCATGGCCCGGTTAATGTCTTTTGCCAATGCACGTAGTGGCGTAACCCAAAGTAATTGTAAACCGCTTTTTGTTTTGGTTTTATAGGTTGTTGGGTTTTGGTTGATGAAATTTATGAGTGCTCCAAGAAAGACGGAATATGTTTTGCCAAAGCCGGTTGGAGCGTTAACCAGGCCGCTGTTTCCTTCGTGTAAATGTTGCCAGGTATCCTGTTGAAATTGAAATGGCTTCATTTGTTTTGAAACGAGCCATTGGGTGATGATTTTGTAGCCGGGGGTGGATGCTAATTTCACTTGTTGGAGGTAAGCAACTCCTGTATTTGCTGCTTAAAGCGTGGAATATAGATAGTGCAAATGTCAAAAACAAGTTCTGTGTCTAATTTTTCATAGTGATGAGAAATTAAATCATGAAAGCGGATTATGGAAGAAATTTCCTCTGTGGTTATGTCAATTAAATCAGGGGCTTTTTTGTTAATGGCTTTAATATTTTCTCCAATTACTTGCAATCTCATTAATACAGCATCATATATTAACTGCCCATCTCCCCCATGAAAGTCTTCATATTTTTCAATAGGCGTTATGTATAATTGTAAGGTAACAATGCTTTCATAAACTGATTTAAGTCGTTTTATTATCAATTGATCATGCATAGACTATTTCGCTTTCCACGTGTTTTATGAACCCATCGCTTAAATGTTTGCCTCGCCGTACTAAATCTATTTTCTTATCAAATTTCTGTTCTAGAAAAGAAAGTAATTTAAAGTAGTGATTTGCAATAGGAGGTTGTAACTCGACCAAAAAATCCAAATCACTTTCTTCGGTTTCCTGTCTTGTTGCATAAGAGCCAAATAAACCAATTCGATTTACGCCAAAGTCACTTTTCAACTTGGGTAAATCAATCCTTATTTGATCCATGATATGTTCAAATGTCATGTTTCAAAATTACGTTAGTTACTTGTTCCCTTGCTTTATAAAGTATTCAAATATTTATGGCTGTTTTTCCTGCCTTCCGGGAAACCCATGGGGAAATAATTATGTAGTTAAAGGTTTTTCTTAAATTTGATTTGCAAATATAAATTGTAAATATGAATAAGAAATATGTAACGTATACCAGTACCCTACCAAATATAGTAATGGAAGATGTGGTGGAGTATGCAAGGAAAAAAAAGGTGTCAAAAAATAAAGTGATTGAGATTGCCTTAAAAAAGCTTTTCGAAGAAGAAATACGTAAGGATTTAGAAATCACTTTTAATTTGGCAGCAGAAGATAAAGAGTTAACCGGTATGGCTGAATGGGGTTTGGGTGATTATTCAAATCAATTGAAAAATATAGAAAAATAATGCAGAAGGAAATCTGGATGGCAGATCTTGAACCTGTAGTAGGGAGTGAGCAAGGTGGAACAAGACCGGTGATAATCATTAGCGGACCATCTATGAATGCTCACTATCCTGTTGTATTTATTTGTCCGCTTACCAGTAAAATTAAGCCTTATAAAGGTTGCCCTGTAATTGAGCCTGACAAGAGTAATAAACTAAAAGCTGTAAGCCAGGCTATACCTTTTCAAATTAGAACAATAGCAAAATCAAGATTAAAAAAGAAAATTGGTTCTATATCTGAAGATCAACTTGACGAGATAAAACGAGGGCTGGATATCTACCTTACCTATTGACTACAACGTCTTTAAATACTCAATCACCGCCTTCCGTTCATCATTGCTTAATTTGTCGCCAAAGTAATGGCCATAATTTCCATACCCATTCAGGGTAGTGTTGTAAGCTTTTTTCTTTGGTGAAGCATGTGCGGTATAAGCCCAACCAGGCGTATCGTAATTGTATTTGGGCTGTTTAAAATCCCGTGACCAATATGCAGGACGAGCCATGCTGTTTAATACTCCTTCAAGGGTTGGAACTGAGCCATTGTGAAAGTAAGGAGCAGTAATCCAAACGCCATCTAAAGGCGGGGCAATGTACCCTTTGTACGGAACAAGTTTGGCAGGGGTGGAGCCCTTTGTAAACCAACTATTGTTGAACCAGTTGATCACTTCTGGTTGCGAGTAATTTGCCACATATAAAGCTGAGTCAGTCTTAATGATAGCCGCAGGTATCAACAGGTTTGGATAGGTTTCTTTTTCACCATAAGTGCCATGGCACTTTGAGCAATTTTTATCGAACAAAGGTTTTCCTGCTTGCGCTAATTGTTCATTAATTGGTTTTGGAAATTTAGGGGGTTCAAGTGTATACAGGTATGATAATACATCATCAAAATGCGAATACACTTCTTTGGCTTCGCTGGTGTCGGTAACCGTCAATAAATTGGATGCCATTAAGAACCTTGCAAAATCTCCCCGGCCAAACCCATTATAGAACATGGCATTCTTTTTCTTTAACATCCACCAGGCCGGTACATCCGTGG
>JANPPB010000640.1:0-16582 GCA_031428295.1 Segetibacter sp.
TCCAATTGTTCAATAATGGCTTCCTGCTGGCCTACACCGGCAATTTTATTAAGGCGTTCGGCAAAATCTTTTTCCTTGCCGGGCATATAAGTGTGTGCTTCACCCATAATGCGCAATCGAATGCTTTGTTCCAACAGGTGATTAAAATAACGTAGAAACTGCTTTTGCTTTTCGCGGCCCAAACGGGCCGTGTCTTCAATCCATTTTACCTGTGCTACCGGCCCCTCTTTTAAAATAGCATTCAACCATTCGCGTAGCATGCCCTGCCAATCCTCTTCTGAATGTTGTAATAATTGTAAGGCTTCATGATAGTTTCCTTCTGCCAATCCTGCCACCTGCCTTGCCTTATCAGGTTCAACTGAAGCTCTTTCTATAAGGGCCGCTTCAATATCACTATTCTCCAGCAGCGGAATTTTTACCAGTTGCGTTCTTGAAAGTATTGTTTGTAATATCTGCTCCTCGCTTTGAGCTACTAAAATAAATAGCGTATTGGGGGGTGGCTCTTCAATTAATTTTAATAAGCGGTTACCCGATGCTCCCAGGTATTCTGGCATCCACATCAACAAAATTTTGTATTCACTTTCAAAGCTTTTCAGGTTCAGTTGCCTTATAATGTCGTTGCACTCCTCGGCAGTAATATTCCCCTGCTTGTTTTCAGCCCCAATAAATTGTAGCCAATCGTATACATTGCCATAGGGCGTTTGCTTTATAAATTCTCTCCAGTCACTTATGTAGTCGGTTGATTTAGGTTTATCGCCTGGTTTTTTTGAGATAACCGGGTACGAGAAATGGATATCGGGGTGAATCATTTGCGTAGCCTTAATGCATGCCGGGCAAACGCCACATGCATCGTTGTAAAACTTTATTACCGTGTCAACCGGTTCCACATCGCCAAATAATGAAGGCCCCTGCTGGTTGGAGGCTGATTTACCATTTACTTTTTCGCAAACAATGTACTGAGCAAAAGCTATGGCAAGAGATAAGGCGCCACTGCCTTCTTTTCCTAAAAACAGCAATGCATGGCTCAGGCGATTATGATAAATCATTTCTGTCAGGTGGTGCTTCACCACGGATTGACCAATAATATCTTTAAAAAGCATAGGCCAGCGAAGGTAGCATTTACCCACTTTCACCAAATGGGTAGATTACTTATAAAGTAATTGAAAGTAAAAAGGCCTCCTTTTACGGGAAGCCTTTTGATACATTTTATGTTCGGGTTATTTTAAATATGCCATAATCTCTTCGCTGTCAGGAGTAACCTTGCTTGGGAAAGATGCCAAAAGTTTTCCATTTTCATCTAACAAAAATTTGGTAAAATTCCATTTAATGGTAGCATCCAAAACACCATTCTCCTCTTTTTGAGTCAGCCACTTAAATAGTGGATCTGTATTATCGCCCACCACATCAACCTTGGCAGCCAAAGGAAACGACACACCAAATCTAACTTTACAAAACTCTTTAATTTCATCATTTGTACCTGGCTCTTGTCCACCAAAATTGTTTGCCGGAAATCCAACTATTACCAGTTTGTCTTTATGCTCTTTATACAATTTTTCCAAACCATCGTATTGAGGTGTATAGCCACATTTTGAAGCCGTATTTACCACCAAAATTTTCTTACCCTTGAATTTAGAAAAGTCAATCGTACCACCTTCAATAGAGGGTACTTTAAATTCGTGAATACTTTTATGGGTACCGGCAGTTGGGGTAGCCGGCTCATACGAAGGAGTAGCAGAGGTGCAGGCTACCAATACAGCAAGGCTTAAGACAATATTTTTCATTTTTCCTTTTTTTTTAGAACAGTAAAAGTAGAAAATTGTTCATGCGGAGATTTGTTAAAATTCATAGGCCCCGATGTCGGGTAAACCTGCTGTTCCTCCCCTACGTTTTCCGTCAAGGTCAAACAAAATTCCTGTGTTACTTCCCTTATTAATTGCAGGTGAGGTGCTTTTTAATCGAAAATTATATATTCTCTTTCCGGCATCAAGACTATCAAATTGTGGATCCACTTTGTTAATGCTGTTTGTAAAATTGGCCAAAGCAGTCACATCTTTATTTCTATATAAGCTGTTTTGAAAGTTAATAGTGTAAGGTGTCAATCCTTTTCTATCTAAAACTATTTCGTTTTTAACGATGCCGCTGTCACCATAAAAAATACAATTTCTAAAGTTTGCCGTTAAAATATTTGTTTGTGTTTGGCCGCTGGCATTGCTAATAAGCAATACCGGGTTTTTATGGTTGATTAAAAGGTTTGAATAGCTGCTGACTGTGCAATGATTGAAATTATAGGTTCCTCCGCCCACGATGGCAATGTTATTTCCACAGTTAGATATCAGGCAGTTGCGGGCTAAAATGGTGCTATGGTCACTTAAAATTCCTGCATCGTATATGTTGGTAATGGTACACTCGTTTAAGGTAATTTTTGGATTGCTTACAGCTTCCTTGGTAATAATACCCTGGTAAGCATTTTTGATAGTAGTGTAAATTAAAATGTTATCCCGGCTGGTTTCGCTAAAGTAAATGCCCGGCCAGCTTCCCGGGTAATCTTTAAAGTCTGCATCTAAACGATCGCCCTGGAAACTAACCTGGGTGCTATCAAATTTTTGGCCTTCAGCCTGAAGACTACCATTAATAATAATGGGTGCATCGGCATGAACATAAATTTTAGTTCCCTCTTCTAATGTAAGTATGGCACCGGGGTCAACTACTAAACCACCTAAAATAACAATAGGCAAATCCTTTGTAAAACTTGTATCAGCCTTTATTCGACGGTTCCGTAAAAAATGCGCATTTCGGCCAAATGCGTCCAACTGAACAATTTTTTTGTTACCATTATAAGTAATGAATATGCTGTCGCGTACAACAAATGGAATGTTAACTGCATTGGGATTGATACTAACCGTAACAAAAACATACAAACTATCACCGGCTTCCAATTCAATATTGTTGAAGTTGTTGCCGGCCGCACCATCAACGTTTATTTTAAACGCAGAGGTTGCTCCGCCACCCAGCCTGATATTGCTTAGTAATAATTTTTGTTGATTTGGGTTGAAAATTTTAAAGCGATTGGCTATCGAACCTGTTGAAGCAAACACCGTATCAAAATGAAGCGTATCGGCAGAAGTGTTTAATTGGGCGTCTTTACTGGTAATAAAGTTTGTTTTGGTACAACTGATGTATGCTGTTGAAAGCAGTAAAACCAGCAAGGCTATCACTAAATTTTTCATCTTTTCAAATGTAGACCAAAACGTGAAAAAGATAGGAGGATTAATAAGAGAACCGTATGCGAAAACTATAATCCTGCTATTTACAAAGTGTAAGCAATCGTTGCAATACTTATGGTTGTTTGAGGGATTTTAAGAATTTCCATTGCACAAGCTTCAAGCGTAGCGCCGGTAGTAACTACATCGTCTACCATCAAAATGTGTTTGCCTTGTAACATTTCAGGAGCGTTAATTGCAAAAACGCCATCCATATTTTGCCAGCGGTTAATGCGCCCCATGTGGGTTTGAGTTTCGGTGTAAACCTTGCGCACTACTGCTTTTTCTAATAATGGTTTATCCAAAACTGTTTGTATACCCTGGCAAATTTGTGTTGCCTGGTTGTATCCTCTTTTTAATTCACGCTTTGGGTTAAGGGGAAGCGGAATAAGCAGATCAACATCGTTGAAGCGGTTACCGGCAAGCATTTCCCGACCCATCATCATGCCCAGATAAGAACCAATTTGTTTATTACCCCGGTATTTAAGTTGAAAAATGAGGTGTTGGATGAGGGAATCTTTGGTAAAATAATAGGCCGCCGCTGCATGCCTTACCGGTATGCGCCCATAAAAACTGGCTTCAACAGGGTTACCGGGTTGTTCAAAAAAGTTTGTTGAAGGAAGCGCTTCTGTGCACCGCAAACATAGTTGTTGTTCTTCCGAAACAATATCGCTACCACAACCGGTACAATTGTGCGGAAAAATCAGGTGAAGAAAATCGCTGGTCCACTCTTTTAAAAGGCTCATAAGGTATTTTTAAATCGAATGACCCACCAACACAAAAGATCGCAAAGGGGCACGAAGAAAAGAAACTCATAACGAACAACGATTACGTCTGTCATCTATCACCTAACATCTGTCAACTTTTTTCCTGCCACAAATGCACGAATGATTTTCTCACAAACGAAAGGAGCTTGGTAAAGCCATCCAACAACGATCAACCATCAACGACCAACCAACTTTTACACCACCTGAAACAACCTTTCATACACCTCCTGCACCTGGCTAACCGAGATTATCTCAATATTAAAAGATTGATTGTTGTAACCTTTCTTATTGTATTTGCTTACCACAATTTTTTCAAAACCTAATTTCTCAGCTTCACCAATACGTTGCTCTATGCGGTTTACAGCTCTTATTTCGCCGTTAAGGCCCACCTCGCCTGCAAAACAAATGTGTTGCGGTAAGGGCACATCTTCAAAGCTGCTGAGTAAAGCACAAATAACAGCCAGGTCAATGGAAGGATCTTCAATTTTTAACCCGCCGGCAAGATTTACAAAAACATCCTTAATTCCAAAATGAAAGCCTCCTCTTTTTTCGAGCACGGCCAATAATAATTGAAGGCGTCTTAAATCGAAACCACTTACCGTGCGTTGTGGGGTGCCGTATACACTTTGTGTAACCAACGCCTGCACTTCAATAAGCATGGGTCGCAGTCCTTCCAATGTAGCGGCAATTGCGCTACCGCTTAATTGCTCTTCCTTTTGAGTTATTAAAATTTCGGATGGATTGGTTACAATGCGCATGCCTTCGCCTGTCATTTCATATATGCCTAACTCGGCTGTGCTTCCAAACCTGTTTTTTAGGGTGCGTAAAATTCTGTAAGCATAATGGCGGTCGCCTTCAAACTGAAGAACTGTATCCACCATGTGTTCCAAAATTTTTGGGCCGGCAATGCTGCCATCTTTAGTTATATGACCTATTAAAAATACGGGAGTGCTTGTCTCTTTTGCAAACCGTTGAAACTCTGCAGCACATTCTCTTATCTGAGAAACACTGCCAGGTGATGATTCAATAAAATTTGATTGAAGCGTTTGTATTGAGTCTACAATTACCAGGTCGGGCTTTAATTTTTTAATCTCCTGAAAGATAGTCTGTGTATAAGTTTCAGTAAGTAAATAAAAATTTTCATTCTCAGCTTTTAGCCTGTTGGCCCTCATTTTTATTTGTTGTTCACTCTCCTCTCCGCTTATATAAAGGGTTACCAAATCGGGCAATTGTAAACCCACCTGCAAAAACAAGGTGCTTTTGCCAATACCCGGTTCGCCTGCCACCAGTATAATGCTACCTGGAACAATACCTCCACCCAATACCCTGTTTAGTTCGCTATCATTAGTAACCAGGCGATCTTCCTGCCTGCTACTAACCTCACGCAGGTTAATAATTTTGGTGACTCTTTTTTCACTTTTATAGTCTTTCCAACCAATATCTTTTTTATCTGCATCTTTTGAAATCACTTCTTCGATAAAGGTGTTCCAGGTATTGCAAGACGGGCATTTACCCAACCATTTGGCACTTTCATAACCACAATTACTACAAAAAAATGCTGTCTTTGTCTTAGCCATTAAGTAAAGATAAGGTGAGCAAAATTTGAAGACAGTGATTGGTTTAAGGAGATTTTAAAGTCAAAATTTTGTAACAAGTATTTGAGCTTAAAACTATGCAGTTAAAGAATTTTAGGGAAGTAAAAGTTGGAGAAAAAAATAAGGGTCGACAAGAATGTCAACCCTATTTACTTACTAACCCATTAAATTCTGACACTAAATTACAAATTAGACCCACATTACAAAATTAATTTTTGCCCCTGTGAATAACTTTTGAGAGGTAAAAAACGACCTAATCCATTATCAATGAAGGATAATTTATATATATTGTCGGACACATTGTCTTATGTAGTTAAATAGACAGACAAAGCGCCAGTCGTGATAATTATAAGCTATATCCCCAAATCATTTTTTATGAATGTTTGTCTTTGTGGGTGTATTTTTTATTTGTGTGGGAAACCGGCTACCGTGATTAGGGGAACTGAAAATACCCTTTCCTGTTTAAGCTTTTTATATTTTTGACGGGCCAATTGTGGGCTTATTAATTAGAGCAGTAAAAGCTGGGCTCTCTGTTTTGATCCACTTATCCCAAAAAGTAAAATAGAGACCAAAATTGTATTTAAACTGCTTGTGGTGAAGCGAATGATGAGAAGCACCGATGATCCACTTTCCGAAAAAGGTTTTTTTTAACCAGGCTGGGTACACCTCGATTTCCAGGTGATTGATCACACTGCTAAAAGTCATTATGGTTAATTGAAACAAAAGCACGTAGATATGCATCGGTAATAGAATAATGGTCACCGGTAAAATAATCGCTTGCAAAAATCCTTCTATAGGGTGAAATGAAAAAGCGGTCCAGGCGCTGGTGGTTTTACTTTCATGATGTGCTTTATGCACTACTTTGAAAACCGCGGGCCGGTGCATCCACCGATGTAAAAAATAATAGTAAGTTTCGTGGATTAACAGTGAACCCGCAAGAGTGAAGGGTAAGTATACCAAGCCATAATCAGCAATATTGGTATAAACCTTGGTATAACCTCGTTGCCAAAGAATAATGGTCAACGCACTAATGATGGAAAAAATTATGGAAGTACTCAACGACCACTTCAACTCACTATAAAATTGCTTTTTAGAAACTGTTGCAGATGATAATTTTTTATGGGCCCAGCTTGTTTTAAACCATTTATAAAAAAATAGCTGGAACAAACCAGCCACTACAAAGTACCTCGTAATAATAATGAGGAAAAGTATATTTGTAAGTACTACAAAAGGAACGAGTGAAGCAAAATCGGGTAACTTATTCATGTTTTCGATCTTTATGAATGTACCTCTTATTGATCAAAAAATATTTAATACCCTTATAACCACAGGGAGCGTTTAAAGTTTTATTTCTTCTTCGTCCTGGTCAAAAAAGTGAAGCTCAGTTAAATGATAATTGTTATTTGGTACCACTTTAATCTTTGTTTTAAACTTCTTACTCCATTGGGCTTTAATAGAGTTAAACCACCAACCCTTTGTAAGGTGTGAGTGCAATATGGGGTGAACAGTAAGAGTAAGGTTCTTGTGCTGATGTGTAACGAGGTACAATAGTTTTTTCTCAATATCGTCAACAAGTAGTAACGTACTGGTTATTTTACCTGTGCCATTACAGGTAGGGCAAAATTCTGAAGTATTAATGTTCATTTCAGGCTTCATACGTTGCCTGGTAATTTGCATTAAACCAAATTTTGAAATTGGGAGAACAGCATGTTTAGCCCTGTCGGTCCGCATAAAACCATCCATAGCATCCTGTAGGCGCTTTTTATTCTCAGGCAGTTTCATGTCGATAAAATCCACCACTATTATTCCACCAATATCTCTAAGCCTTAATTGCCTGGCTATTTCTTCAGCGGCTTCCAGGTTGGTCTGTAAAGCATTTTCCTCCTGATTATTACTTACACTTTTGTAACCGCTGTTTACGTCAATTACGTGTAAAGCTTCAGTATGTTCTATTATTAAATATGCGCCGCTTGGCAGGTTAACTGTTTTGCCAAAGGCCGATTTTACCTGTTTTGTAATTCCAAAGTGATCAAATATGGCCACTCCATTACTAAAATGTGTAACGATATCTATTTTTTCGGGAGCAATTTTTTGAATGTATTTCCGGGTATCGTTGTAAATATTTTGGTCGTTTACAACAATGCGGTTAAAGTCTTCAGTAAGCAAATCCCTGAGCATACTTGTTGCCTTGGTTTGTTCGCTTAAAATTTTTGCCGGGGCAATAGCTCCCTTTAAATTTTTTTGAATACCCTTCCACGTTTGAACCAGTGCAGCTAAGTCTTCATGAAGTTCTGAAGTATTTTTGCCTTCTGCCGCGGTGCGTACAATTACACCAAAATTCTTCTCCTTTATCGATTCAACTATTTTTTGAAGACGTTTACGTTCGTCGCTGCTGTGTATTTTTTTAGATACTGCAACAATATCATTGAAGGGAGTAAGTACAACAAATCGGCCTGGTAACGAAATTTCGCAACTTAAGCGGGGACCTTTAGCAGCTATGGGCTCTTTTAAAATTTGAACGAGTATGTTTGGCTTACCTGCCAGAACCTCGTTGATTTTACCAGTTTTTACAATCTCGGGCTCTACAACAAATTTGCTGAAATCGTATGCAGTTTCACTCTTATCGAATATGCTTAGCTGGGTAAACTTAAGTATGGATTTGGCAAATGGGCTAAGGTCAGTATAGTGAAGGAATGCATCTTTTTCAAAGCCTACATCAATAAATGCAGCATTCAAACCGGGAATAAGTTTTTTAACCTTACCGAGGTAAAGGTCTCCAACACCAAAATTAGCATCAGCTTTTTCGTTGTGAAGCTCTACCAGCTTTTTATCTTCCAGCAGTGCAATTTCTACGCCCTGCGGAGTAGTATTTATGATTAATTCTTTGTTCAAAATGCAACTTTTAAAAATTCACACAATTCCACACTTTTACATTTCCCCTCTTGTCAGGTAAACCAACACAGCTTATCCTGCTACTTTTTGGTCGATTTTTTAAATTGAAAAAGTTGCAAAACATTATGATTGGTACTGGTTGAAAGTTGCAAATGCCGGAGAAAATAATTTCTCCGGCATTGCCAATTACTTACAGGAAGAAAAACTATTTTTTCTTCTTATGACGGTTCTTTCTTAGTCTCTTTTTTCTTTTATGGGTAGCAATTTTATGACGCTTTCTTTTCTTTCCGCAAGGCATAGTAACTTATTTAATTAATAAAGATTTTATTGGTTTGCTTGTATCCTGACATCAAGTTCCTTTTGTGCATCAGGATTTTCGACTTTGTTTTTTACTACATTATACCATTTAACCGCATTTGTCTTGTCGCCGTTTCTATCATAGGCTTCTGCAAGATTTAATGTTGCTTCAAGATTATCCGGTTGTTTATTAGCAATAATCAAAAAGCGTTCAATTGCTTTGTCAAATTGCCCACTTTTTATTCCACCTAATCCCAGTATAAGTTGCCCAAACAAATTATCCGGATTTTTTTCAACAATCTCTCTTATAGGTGCAATACCTATCATTGGGTTGTCTGATATATTGCCGAATATGTAACAGGCCCCTAACCCAATTTTACTGCTATCGTTTGCAGAATTTAATTTTAAAGCCTGCTCAAATAATGATTTTGCATTAATGGCTAACCACGTTTGCATGTTATGATCTTCCTCAGTTTTTAAGTTATTTAAAAACAAATGGGCTGCAAAGGTGAGGGATTTCTCTGAATTTTCCAATTTAGCAGCTTCCGAAGTGTAGTAGGCGTAAGGTTCAAAGAGCTTTATGCTATCTCTCCAAAAATAAGCAAGTTGTTTAAATGCATTTATTTGCTGCGATTTTACATTACCACGGGTAACACTATTTTCGATTGCTGCAACTATTTGTATTTGTTGGGGAGTTAGCCGCTCTTTGGCATGTATTAGTAACTTTTCAATATCAACCGGCTTGTCGTTATGTGTAGCTGAGTCTGCATTTGAAGCAGATACTGCAGGGGCCTTATCAGAAACGGTTCTTCCAAAAAAAAACAATAGAAATAATAATAACAGGGAACTACTTACCAGTATGAGTTGTTGCTTCTTCACTTTTTGAAATTAGGTGGCAAAAGTAAATCAATTGAAACCTAATTATATGTTGGTATTGGGTTAAATGCACAAAAGCCAATTCTATTGACTTTGTACATTATAATTGGAACGCTTTAAACGTTTTCTTTTTCTGCAATCTTTCTTTTACTTTTTACCTCAATCACAAACTCCTTTGCGGGTTTGAATGCCGGTATAAAGTGCTCGGGTATCTCAACGGCGATATTTCTTTTAATATTACGGCCAATTTTAGCGGCTCGTTTTTTAGTTATAAAGCTGCCAAATCCTCTTATGTAAATGTTTTCTCCAAGTGCAAGACTGTCTTTCACCTCTTTAAACATAGTTTCGAGTGTAACAAGTACATCCACTTTAGGAATGCCTGTTTTCTCTGATATTTGGTTTATTAAATCTGACTTTCTCATTATTAATATTTAAACATTATTAAAACTTATCTCTTGTATAATCGTTTAGTCAACCCAGTGTTTACAGAACATAGCCTTTAAGAGTCGTGATAAGATTTCAGGTTTATTTATTTATTTCTAAAATTTGAGTCTGAAAATCAATGGTTAACAAGGTAAAAGTAACCTATCCAATTATATTTTTCTAAAACTCCATCCACTTTGACCAATAATCAATGAAAAAATTTTTCGTTTCTCAATTATCTTATTGGAATACGCATGTAAATAAAAGAATCATGCCATGGAAAGGTCAAAAAAATGCCTATAAAATATGGCTTAGCGAAATAATACTTCAGCAAACACGTGTACAGCAAGGGCTTTCATATTACAATAAATTTGTTCAACTATATCCCCAAATTTCAGACCTGGCGCAGGCAAGCGACGATGAAGTTTTTAAACAATGGGAGGGCTTGGGTTACTACTCAAGATGTAGAAATTTGCTGCATACTGCCCGATTGGTTACTAACGAATATTCAGGAATTTTTCCGGGTGCATATAACGACATTCTCAAGCTCAAAGGTATTGGCCCATATACTGCTGCCGCAATAGCTTCTTTTGCCTATAATTTACCATATGCCGTTGTAGACGGAAATGTTTACAGAGTACTCAGCCGATATTTTAATATTGATGTTGCCATTGATAGTACGATTGGAAAAAAATTGTTTTTCGAACTGGCAAACAAATGCCTTGATAGAAGCGATCCTGCCGGTTACAACCAGGCAATTATGGATTTTGGTGCTACCATCTGCAAACCACAGCTTCCTCTTTGCCAAAGCTGTTTATTGCATAAGAAATGTAAGGCTGTAAAAAGTGGAACTGTTAACCAGTTACCCGTAAAAGAGAAACAGCTTAAAAAGAGCAACCGGTGGTTTTATTATTTTATTTTCAGGTTTGAAGACAAAATTTTAATAAACCAAAGAAAGGCTAAAGACATTTGGGAGCGACTTTTTGAGTTTTACCTATATGAAGCTTCTGCCGAAATACATTGGAATGAAAAGAAAATAGATACCTGGCTGGTTGAACAACTTGGCATTTTTAATTACGAGGTACATTCCATCTCTTCAATTTTTAAACAAAAGCTAACCCACCAAAATATAACCGGGCAATTTTTTGAAATAAAACTTAAGCAATTGCCCGATAGCTTAACCAATTTTACCACAATCACGCAGGCGGAACTTTCTGGCCTGGCCTTTCCCCGTTTTATCAATCAATATTTTGAAAGTGCAAACCTTCAGCTTTAAATAATATGAATAACAGTTTAGAAAATTTCTTTAAATGATCCTAACAGATAAGAAAAATTCATCTTTTTCATGTTTTCAGCAAGACTTCCGCAGTTGAAACAGTATTTTTAAAGAAACTCTTGAATTGTTTTATAAAAAAAACTAATTTTAAAAGGCTAACCTACTAATAGACGAATAATAAATAAAAAACGACTATCATGAGAGGTGTTAATAGAGTAATGTTAATTGGCAATCTTGGCAAAGACCCGGATGTACAATACCTGGAAGGAAATATCGGGGTTGCTAAATTTAGTTTGGCTACTACTGAAACCTACAAAGACAGGGGGGGTAAGTTAGTTTCGCAAACAGAGTGGCATACAGTTGTGTTATGGCGTGGCCTTGCAGAATTAGCCCAGAAATATTTGCACAAAGGCAGCCTGGTATATATAGAAGGCCGTTTGCGTACCAGGAGTTGGGAAGATAAAGAAGGTAATAAGAAATTTGCTACAGAAGTAGTGGGCGATAACCTTATTATGTTAGATAAAAGAGGTGAAGTGCATGGGATTACACATGATCACCACGAAAGTGTTGAAGGAGTGATTAATTCTGAAATTCCCCCTATAGGTGAACCCTCAGAAGATCTGCCATTTTAGTATAGACAGAAATTGATCAATACATTTGTTGCCGTCAGGCAACATTTTAGTTTGCTTATATTGTTAACCAAACCAATAGTTTTGGATCATCACCCCGCGTTGTTTTATTTTCTTTCAGGTTTTCCTGTACCCTTAAATACCCAGGCAGCAACCATCCTGGTTTTTTTATTAATTGTATTGATCGTTATTTCATTTTGCTTATCAGGGGCGCAGGTTGCTTTTTTCTCTCTAACCTACAAGGATATCAATATGCTAAAAACCAAGCAACAGGCAGGTTATAAGCGTATAGTTGATTTGTTGGAGGAACCGAAAACCCTCAGAGCTTCCATGCTCATCGGCAATATGTTCATCAACCTTGGAATCATTATTATTTCAAGTATGCTAATAGATGCTCTATTTCCATTGAATAATCAACTTTGGTGGGTAGCATTCCTTATAAAAGTGTTGATTGTGACATTTATATTGGTGCTTTTTGGAGAAATTATGCCCAAGGTCATGGCCACACAAAATAATATACGATTTGCAAAAGAGGTAGGCCCATTGGTTCAAGGCATTAATTACTTTTTTAAGGGATTGAGCAAACGTTTTGTAGCCCTATCGGATGTAATTGAAAAAGGACTTGTAAGAAAGAATGGTAATATTTATAATATAGAGCAATTGGATGAAACTGTTGAAACCGCCTTGAACAATGAAACCCTTACCAAAGAAAAAAATATTTTAAAAGGAGTAGTAAAATTTGGAAACATTACGGTAAAGCAAATCATGAAATCGAGGTTGGATGTAAGTGGAGTTGCACACGACACACCGTTTACAGAAGTAGTTAAAAGAATTGAAGAACTACACTATAGCAGGTTGCCCGTTTTTAAAGAAGACCTGGATGAGGTTGTGGGGATGATCAATACCAAAGACCTGTTGCCTTACCTGGGCCAGCAACACGATTTTGACTGGCACATTGTAATGCGGCCTCCTTATTTTGTTCACGAACAAAAAATGATTGAAGATCTTTTAAGAGAATTTCAATCTAAAAGAATACATTTTGCTGTGGTGGTAGACGAGTTTGGAGGCACCAGCGGTATTGTAACCCTGGAAGATATAATGGAAGAAATTATCGGTGATATTAATGACGAGTTTGATGAGATTGATGTGCCGTATACCAAACTGGATGATAAGAATTTTATATTCGAAGGCAAAACAATGATCAACGATGTTTGCAGGGTGTTGAACATTAATGAAGATACTTTTGACGGCGTAAAGGGCGAAAGCGAATCTTTGGGTGGACTTGTAATGGAGCTGGCAGGCGAAATACCCGGGAAAGAGGAATTAATAATATCGGGCGATTTCGAATTTAGGGTAATGGAACTTGAAAAAAATCGTTTGAAAAAAATCAAGGTATCTATCAATTCAGTATAAAGAACCAGCATTGTAGTTTTATACATTTTAATCGCACATATTCTAATCGTGGCAACACCCTCAATTCTTGCTCTCATCAAACGTCTTAGTTTTTTTGCGCTGGTTACCCTGGTAATTTTTTCGGCATGCAACAGCTATTATACTCCCAAGCCCAAAGGGTATTTTAAAATTGATTTTCCCCAAAAGCAATATCGTGTGTTTCAGCAAACTGGCTATCCTTACTCATTTGAATACCCGGTTTATGCCAATGTTATAAAAGATAGTTCGTTTTTTGGCGAAGCAACTGAGAACCCATGGTGGATCAACATCGACTATCCTCAATTTAATGGCAGGGTACACATTAGTTATAAAGAAGTAGGATTGAATAAACTTGATAAGTTGGTGAATGATGCTTTTACCATGACCAACAAGCACAACCTGAAAGCTTACTCAATTGATGATTCTCTTATGGTTACACCCAATAACGTTCATGGTATGTTTTTTAAAGTTGGCGGCAACGTTGCCACAGCAAATCAATTTTTCTTAACAGACTCAGTAACACATTTTTTACGGGGAGCACTTTATTTTGATGCTACTCCAAACGAGGATTCGCTTGGCATTGTCAACAGCTTTGTGCTGGATGACCTTAAACATATGATCAATACTTTTAAATGGAAGTAAAACTACAGAAGGTGCTTTTTAAAATTCGATTACCTTTTACCTTCGTAAATCATTAATTACGGTTATTAGTCTATGATAGCAATTGAGAATGTTTTGGTAAGTGATATGATTGCTGAAGAACAGTTTGTATGCGATTTAACCAAATGCAAAGGTGGATGTTGTGAAGATGGCGATGCCGGGGCACCCTTAGAAGTTGCAGAGCTTGACGAACTGATTAATCATTACGATACTATAGCCGAATACATGAACGAAGATGGCAGGAGAGAGGTGCAACGACAGGGAAAATATTTATACGACCGCGAGTTCGGTTGGGTTACACCTACGGTAAATGGCAAAATTTGCGCTTATGGTTACAAAGACCAGTTAGGTATTGTAAAATGTAGTATAGAGCAGGCGTATAATGACGGGAAACTCGATTGGAAAAAACCCATAAGCTGTCACTTGTTTCCCATACGGATTAAGAAAAGCATGGATGGCAAAACCGATTATGCCAATTACGAGCCACGCAAAGATTTATGTGCTGCAGCCTGTAAACTCGGTAAGAAACTTAAAGTACCGGTTTACATTTTTTTAAAGGATGCTATTATAAGAAAGTATGGGGTTGAGTTTTATGAAACGCTGGAGGCAACAGCTAAGCACTTGGAACATTCCAGCATAAAGAAATGAGTAATCGAATTAGCTTAAGTTTTTTTTATGAACGAAACAGCGGAATCATTTATAGCGAAGAGCACCGTTAAAGCTGCCGATCTTGAGCACAGGCGCAAGATCAACTTCAACATTGGCAAGTACAATGCTGTTGTTCCCGTAGGTAAACTTCAATTTAAAAATATTGCGATAGCCCGCGAAAGAGCTAAAAATGCAAAATGGCGTTCTATTGAAACGCTTGACCAGCAGTTAGAAGAATTTGAAAGGCAATTTACCAGCAGGGGAGGTAAAGTAATTTGGGCCGAAGATGCAAAAGAGGCATTAGATGCTATCGGTAAAATATGTGCTGAAAAAGAATGCAAAGTTTTAGTGAAGAGCAAAAGCATGGTAACGGAAGAAATTCACTTGAATGCTTTTCTAGAAAAAAATGGAATAGAAAGTATTGAAACTGATCTTGGAGAATATATTCAACAATTGGATTGCGAACCACCTTACCATATTGTTACACCTGCCATGCATAAAAGCAAACAGGATGTTGCCAGGTTGTTTGCTGAGAAATTAGGAACTTCAATAGACCTGACACCCGAGGAGTTAACACAGGTAGCAAGGGTTATAATGCGGGAGAAATTTACCCAGGCACAGGTTGGAATAACCGGTGCAAATTTTCTGCTTACTGATATTGGCGCTATTGCTATTACCGAAAATGAAGGCAATGGTCGGCTCAGTTGCTCATTCCCTAAAACACACATTGCAGTAGTAGGTATCGAAAAGGTTTTACAGTCCACACAAGATCTTGGATTGTTTTGGCCCCTGCTATCAACTTACGGAACAGGACAAAAAGTAACCGTATACAACAGCATTATTACTGGCCCAAGACAAGAAGGCGAGACTGATGGACCGGATGAGATGTATGTTATCTTGTTAGATAATGGAAGAACCAATTTGTTGAAAAAAGAAACCCGTGAAGCGTTGTATTGCATTCGTTGTGGCGCTTGCCTGAATGCCTGCCCTGTCTATAAAAATATTGGAGGCCATTCTTACGAAACCACCTACAGCGGTCCCATTGGAAGTGTAATTACACCACACATGAAACCTATGGAGGAGTACAACCACCTGAGTTATGCTTCATCATTATGCGGTAATTGTACAGAGGTTTGCCCTGTTAAAATTAACATTCATGAACTGCTGCTCCAAAACCGCCACGAAGCCGTGGAGGCTGGTGAGTCATCGTTTAGCGAACGCATGGCATGGAAGCTTTGGAAGAAAGCCAGCCTTAGCCGCATGATGATGAATATGGGCAATGGAAAGATAAAAAATATGGTGGTGAATAAAGTGTTTAAGGGCTGGACTACCCACAGGGATAAGCTTGACTTTAGCCCTAAGACATTTAATGAAATGTGGGAGGAAAATAAAGGTCGATCCGTTTAATCCAACGGTGCTACAATTCATAAACCTGGTCATTTACCTACATGTTTAAATTGTTATTGTACACCTCTAAATCGTCAGCCAGGCTAGAGTACATATTTGGTGTTTTGTGCAATACAATAGGTATCAAAAGTTATCAAATCACCACTCTCCAAAAAGAATTCATTGCATTTACAGGTGCAAAAATTAATTACTCATCTGTTATTGTGGATGAGGAATCAATACAAATTGTTCCTGCCGATCTTTTGTTTGAAAACAATATTACCAATCAATCGATCAATTGCTTTGAATGGAAAAATGCAAAGGCATTCTTTAAAACAAGCGAGGCGGAAATACCCTTTGATTTATTAGCTGCTTCTTTTTATTTGCTGACACGTTACGAAGAATACCTTCCTCACCAAAAGGATCTATATGGCAGATATGC
>JANPPB010000641.1:0-5501 GCA_031428295.1 Segetibacter sp.
TCGGTAGAGCAATTGGTTGATGAGGACAGTTATTCTGAATGGATTTTTATGGTTACACCATTAACTGGCGGTGTATATCCGTTGTTATTAAAGGTCTCCGTAATTAAAATAATTGACGGTAAAGAGCGCAGAAAGGAGCTGGTATTTACACGGTCCATTAACATAAGTGCAGCTACACCTGTTACCAATGATACCACAACAATAGTGTCGCTTTTAAGCCAGGCTGCTCCGCTTAATACTAAGGAGCCGGGTTTAAAAGAATTATTGAAGGAGAAGGATGTAAAAGAACTGGATCCTCCCGCTGTTTTTATATCGTATGCTCATAACGATAAAACCTATTTCGACATTTTTATTCAATACCTGCAAACCCATTCGGGCTGGACAATCTGGACCGACAGGAACATTGAGATTGGTTCTGATTGGTACCAATCAATACAGTCTTCGATAAAGGATTCAGACATTGCAGTGTTACTGATAAGCGCCAATTTTATCAGCTCCGGTTTTATAAAAGAGCATGAGTATGAGCAGTTTTCAAAACTTCAGGCCACAAAACCCGGCTTCAAGTTTTTACCACTCCTGTTAAGAGATGTTGACTTTACCCGTTGGCAAGACCTTGCAGCCATGCAATTGTTTGTTGCCTACGGCGATGAATATGGCGTACCGGAAAAAAGAGGTGTTATGATTCCTTTTGCCAAATTGTGCCGCTTCGATAATAACAGCCAGCTAATACCCAACGATAATATTGATACCTACTTTAAAAACCTGGTTAAAAAAGCTGAGAAGGATTGGTTGATAAGCAGGAGGTAGGTGGAAAGGTATTAGGAGGAGTGTAATAAGCAAAGAGGCCAATTATTAGTAGGTGCATTCCAAATTCGTTATTTATTATGGAACCAGCATGGGGTTTTCATGGCTTCATAGTTGTGTCACTCCCTTGTACTTGTATTTTTTCAAGCATCATTTCTGATTATAAAAGTTATTTGAATTGGGCAGACGTCTGCCCAATTGTTTTTTAGGTATGTTCTATAAAATAGACCGCATTTAAAGGCTGCCCGCTTAATTATTTCAAGAATTACTTAAGAACAGTTACACATTGTATATTGCCCATGATACCAACTTAACCTAAAAGATAGATGTCCGGTTTTAATAAAATACTCGATCAATACAGAAAAATTTCCTTCTCCGAACGCGATAAAGGCGACCGTTTTGAAAGACTGATGCAGGGCTACCTACAAACTGACCCTTTGTACAAAGACCGCTTTAAGCATATCTGGCTGCGCAAGAATTTTGCCGAGCTGAGGTATTAATGAGACCGGGTGAAGGAAATAAAATAACGACGTATAGAAACCTACGATAACAATGAACAGCAACGAAATAGAAATCAGTGTAAAACGAATTTTTGAAAATTTTTCATAGGAAGAATTTCCTTTTGATTTGCTGCTGGCTTATGGCATTTCTAAAACTTCCATTACCCGGCTAAAGAAGGGTGACTTCAACCTTTCTAAAACGAAGGGTGAAATATTATACAAGAAAAAGATTTTCTTTAAAGAAGAAGCAACCGGCTCTTTGTTAAGTAGTATTGACAGCATTGCTAAAGATGAAAGCGTAATAAAACATAAACCAAGGTTTGCAATAGTTACAGACTACAAAACTTTGGTAGCAAAAGATTTGAAGCTTGGTAAAAATTTAGATATACCAATTAAGGATTTGCCTAAATATTATGGCTTCTTTTCTCCGCTTGCCGGTAGTGAAGTATATCATTCGGCCAATGATAATGAAGCAGACAGAAATGCAGCTTATAAAATGGCTGATTTATATGATTTGCTCATTCATGAAAACCCAGACATTTACAATTCTAAAGAGACTGTACATAACCTGAATGTTTTTCTTTCGAGGTTACTGTTTTGTTTTTTTGCAGAGGATACAGAAATATTTGAAGAGGAAAGCATTTTTACCAACACCTTAGCACAACATACTTTAGAAATTGGAAGTGATACACATACTTTTTTAAACAGACTTTTTGAAAGACTAAATACAGAAAATAGTAAAGAATTTCCGGAGCATTTTGCAAAATTCGATTATGTAAATGGCGGATTGTTTAAAGACTCTATTGATTCACCAGTCTTTAGTTCGAAAGCAAGAAAGATATTAATTAAGTTAGGCGAGCTAAACTGGAAAAATATCAATCCTGATATTTTCGGGTCTATGATACAGGCGGTCGTCAAACCTGAATACCGTAGCGATTTAGGTATGCATTATACTTCAGTGGAGAATATCAAGAAGCTTATCCGGCCACTGTTTTTGGATGAATTAAAAGACCTGTTTGAGAAATACCAGAATAATGCACCCCAACTTAGAAAACTCATTCAAAGAATTGCACAAATAAAGTTTTTTGACCCGGCCTGCGGCAGCGGAAATTTTTTGATTATCACTTACAAAGAAATACGCCAGCTGGAAATTAAAATTATTCAGCAGATTATTGCTTTAGAAAAAATTGAATTATTCACTGATGCCTTTACAACTTCGGTTTCACTGAACCAGTTTTATGGAATTGAGCTGGATGATTTTGCTCATGAAATGGCCATCCTGTCATTATGGTTGGCAGAACATCAAATGAATAGGGTGTTTGATGAAATGCTTGAGGGCTATGGAGCATCTAAACCAATTTTGCCGCTGAAAGAAGCAGGGAAAATCGTACGAGGTAATGCAGCCAGAATAGAATGGGAAGATGTTTGCTTCATCAGTAAAGATGATGAAATCTATATTGCTGGCAACCCACCTTACTATGGCAGTAGAAAACAAAATCAAGGTCAAAAAGATGATTTGGAATTTGTATTCAAAACAAATTTTAACAGCTTAGACTACGTAGCTATTTGGTTTTATAAAGGTGCAAAATATATTACAAGTAACAATGCACAATGTGCTTTTGTATCAACCAATTCTGTTAGTCAAGGCTTATTGGTTAGTTTGATATGGAACAGAGTTTTAACAGATAGTATCGAAATCGGCTTTGCCCACCAATCTTTTAAGTGGACAAATAACGCAAAAGGAAATGCTGGTGTGACAGTTGTTATTATTGGTTTGAGAAATATTTCAACCAAAACAAAATACTTGTATAAAGACGGCCTCCAAAAAGAAGTAAAAAACATTAGTGCATATTTAGAAAATTCGACTAACCTAATTGTATCTAAAGCCGAAAAGTCTATTTCTGGCTTTCCAGAAATTAATTTCGGGAATATGCCTGCTGAAGGAGGCAAGTTAATTTTTACAGATAAAGAAAAACAGGATTTCGTCTCAAAGGAACCAAGAAGTGAGAAATGGTTTAGGGAACTTGTTTCTTCGAGGGAATTTATTAATGGAATAAAAAGGTGGTGTTTGTGGTTGGTTGGAATTTCCGAAAGAGAAATCAATGAAATGACTGTATTAAGAAAGCTAATAGAAGAAATTAGGGAGATACGCTTAAACTCTTCTAGACCCAAATTAGCTAACATCCCACACTTATTCGCACAAATAACCCAAACTCCTAATTCTAACTGTATTATTGTTCCTCGTATAACGTCTGCAAATCGAATATACCTCCCTATCGGCATAATTGATTCAAATGAATCAATTGTTACAGATTCGTTGTATACAATTTCAACGAGTGAACCATATCTATTTGGTATTTTGTCGTCAAGGTTACATTTGGTTTGGGTTAAAGCTACTGGAGGCAAAATGAAAACTGACTATCGATACGCTAAAGATCTCTGTTACAACACTTTTCCATTTCCAAACATTACATCTAAGCAACAAGAAAATCTTAACCTTTATGTGTTTGCTATTCTTGATGAAAGAGCCAGATATTCTGAAAAAACGATGGCTTGGCTTTATAATCCTGCCACTATGCCTAAAGGATTAAAACAAGCACACGAAGAATTAGACAAAGCAATAGAGCAATGCTACCGTTTACAACCCTTTACATCTGATACCGAACGTTTGGAATATTTGTTTAAACTTTATGAAGAAATGACGAAGAAAGACACCTTGTTTGCCAAACAAAAGAAAACACGAAAAATTAAATGATTGAACAGATACTTGATAATTTGATAATCCTATCTGCTGAGAATGAGATTGTAGAGTTTAAAGAAGCAAAACAATCTTATTCTAAAGATAAGTTAGGCGAATACTTCTCTGCACTCAGTAACGAAGCCAATATAAATGGTCAACAACGGGCCTGGTTGGTAATGGGGGTAAAAAATGATAGGACTGTTATTGGTACAAATATTTCTGACGAACAGATTAATGAATATAAAGCAGAGATGGTGCAGCATACTTCACCCAGGTGCAGTTTTATACACGTACATAGGGTGGTAAAGGATGGTAAAACCGTTTTATTGTTTGAAATTCCTCCTGCGCCTAAAGGGATGCCTATGAGTTGGAAAGGGCATCGCTATGGCCGTGATGGAGAAAGTATTGGTGCTCTCAGCGATTTGGAATATGATACCATAAAAGCACAGGCTTTTGCTACGGACTGGAGTGCTCAGATAATTAACGAAGCTTCATTAGATGATTTATCGAAAGAGGCTATACAATTTGCAAGAATTCAATACACCGAAAAGAATCGAAAACTGAAAGATGAAATAGCACAATGGACAGATGAAGTGTTTCTGAATAAAACCAAAATAACTGTAAAGAATAAAATTTCCCGAACGGCCATTTTACTTTTAGGAAAACCGGAGTCCGAACATTTTATAAATCCTGCCACATCAAGAATAACGTGGATACTTAAAGACGCCAACAATACAGAAAAAGATTATGAACATTTTGGCAGCCCATTGTTGCTGGCTGTAGAACAGGTGAGGAGCAAAATCAGGAATCTTAAATACCGCTATATAACAAGCGGAACATTGTTTCCCGATGAAGTTGACCAGTATGACGCATACACTATCCGGGAAGCATTAAATAACTGTATTGCACACCAGGACTATACCATGGGCGGCAAAATTTTGGTTGTAGAAAACGAATCGGGCATGCTTACTTTCTCCAATGCAGGAAATTTTATACCCAAAAGTGTAGAACAAGTGGTTACCTCCGAAGCCCCTGAACCTACTTACAGAAACAAGTTTCTATCAGAGGCTATGGTTAATCTCAATATGATAGACACCATTGGCAGCGGCATTAAGCGGATGTTTATTATACAGAAAAATAAGTTTTTTCCATTACCGGAATACGATTTATCAAACAACAAAGTACAGTTAACTATTATCGGAAAAGTACTCGACATAAATTATGCACAAAAGTTGGCCGAAATGCCCAGCTTGTCTTTGCAGGAAATTATGTATCTGGATAAAGTAACAAAACATAAAACGTTAGCTGATGAAGAGATAAAGTTATTGAAACAAAAGGGTCTCGTGGAAGGTAGAAAGCCAAATTTTCACATATCATCCAACGTAGCCGCAGTTACCGGAGAACAAACTGAGTATATGAGGCAAAGAGGAATTGATGACAAGTATTGCCAAAAAATG
>JANPPB010000642.1:0-3766 GCA_031428295.1 Segetibacter sp.
TCGCATTTGGTAGATCCACTGTCGGCTATTAGTATCTCTGACATTCATTAAAAGTTTGATGATGGTTTAAAAAGAATATTGCATTAAAAAATTTATGGATTGATTGATGTCCGTATTTAGCACCCGGTCTTCTTCGTTTACTGCAACAACCTTTCTAAAATCAGCTATAAGTTGTTCCAGTACCGGCGATGTTTTTAAGGGCCTTCTAAATTCAAGCGCCTGTGCGGCAACCATTAATTCTATTGCTAAAACTTTAGCCACATTATCGATTACCCTAAGACATTTGGTGGCAGCATTGGCGCCCATGCTTACATGATCTTCCTGGTTGTTGCTGCTGGATATACTGTCTACAGATGCAGGGGTACAGAGCTGCTTGTTTTCACTTACAATTGATGCAGCGGTATATTGAGGTATCATGAATCCGGAATTGATGCCCGGGTTCTTTACCAAAAACAATGGAAGGCTGCGCTGACCGCTGATGAGTTGATAAATCCTTCTTTCTGAAATGTTGGCCAGTTCGCTCATGCCTATGCTCAAGAAATCGAGGGCCAGGGCCAATGGCTGTCCATGAAAATTGCCCCCGCTTAAAATCAGGTCGTCTTCCGGAAAAATATTTGGATTATCGGTCACCGAATTTATTTCTCTCATAAAAACTGCCAAAACATACTCAAAGGTTTCTTTGCTGGCACCGTGTACCTGCGGTATGCACCTGAAAGAGTATGGGTCTTGTATTTCGGTTTTAGTTTGATGGGAGATTTCACTCGCTTCTAAATATTGCCTCAGAGCCCGGGCCGTTTGCACCTGGCCTGCGTGGCTTCTGATTTCCTGTATTTTTTCGTGCAGCGGCTCCAAATTGCAATCAAATGCATCGTACGATAATGCTGCCACCAGGTCGGCCATTTTTAGCAACTGCTCCGCTTTTTTAAGTGTGTACAATCCATAGGCACTCATAAATTGGGTGCCATTAACCAGTGCAAGTCCTTCTTTACTTTTTAAGGAGAGCGGTTGCCAGCCATGTTCATTAAAAACGGCTGCTGATGGTCTTATTTTTTCCTGATACCAAACTTCTCCCAGGCCTATTAATGGCAGGCTTAAATGGCTCAACGGTGCCAGGTCGCCACTAGCACCCAACGATCCCTGCGTATAAATAACAGGATAAACTCCGTTGTTGTACATCTCCATTAATCGTTTAATGGTATCGATGTGTATGCCGCTGTGGCCGTAGCTCAACGATTTAATTTTGAGCATCAACATCAATTTCACTATAGGTAAGGGTACATATTCGCCCAGGCCACAGGCATGACTTTTTAAAAGATTGGATTGCAACTGTTCTACCTGGTCAGGACTTATCTGCACATTTTGCAGAAAGCCAAATCCGGTATTTATACCGTAATATAATTTATTGCCCGATTGTAATTTCTTGTCTAAATATTCGCGGCATTGCATAATGCGTTCATGCGCATCAAAAGTTATAGAAACCAACTGGTCAAAGTCCAGTAAATTTTTTACCTGTTGAAAATTCAACCACTTCCTGTCGAGGGGCAAATAATTATAGCTCATCTGTTATTATTACTTTCTTTTTGGCGAGGCAAAGTAGTTATTTTACCACAAACAGTTGGCAGACTTGAAAGCCAAAAAAACCAGTTGCAAGCTTTAATACAAAGGTTAGTTTCCACGTGTATTGGATGATACCCGTTAATTGAAAAGTCTCCTGCTTATGTATCTTTCAAGTCCTCCTCATCATTTTTCACACCCGTTATGGGGTCAAGCGGAACAGTAATTGAAGTGTCAGCTAAAGTGTTTGTATTAGTCCCGATAGGGGAAGGCGTATCAGCCTGTCTGGCCTCGCCATTTTTGTTTTGTTCATTTTTAGGTGGATTGTCTCCATTTTTATTATCCTTTACTACCAATTGCTGCCAACCTATATTTTCTTTGCCCAGAGAAAATTCTATTTTATTTACGAACTGTTCCACAGCATCGGGGCCCGTATAATTGCCGGCCTGCATCATAAATAAAAATTTTTCCTGCCGCAGGGTTTCGCCGGTGGAGCGGTATATGATCCACTTTTCGTGGTATTTGCCTGTTGCTAAAACACCTTCCAAAATAGTTACTATAGATCCTAAAAATGCTATCACGTATTTCATCCAGCTATAATCTGAAAGAAACACACTGAAGAATGGCAGCAACGTAGCTGCTGTTAATTGTGTGATCTTAAAAAAGAGATAATACTGTTTGTTTAGAGCACTTTTGCCTTCATAATAATGTATCTGGTTTTCTACGCGGTCGTTTAAATAATTTTGAATATTCATGTGCTATAATTGGTTAAAGAAGTTAGTGCATCATGTTTTGCATGCCTTATTATCATCACTTAATTTTCTCAACTTTAAATTCAATAAAATTATTGAGACTATGCAGGCTTTTCTGCAATTTATTTTATGAAGAATGCAAAGAAGTTTCTTTCCATTTCTGATTCATAAATATTTATAGGTGTGCTACTACGTATGGCTCACATCAACTAAAACTTATATTATTTAAATTCACCTATCACAGTTTATTGGTTTTCCTCTCCCGATACTAAAAGTTTGAAGGTATTTTTATGAATGAAGGTTGTTTATAAGTCAAAATATTTGTTCATCCGGTTAGAAGAAATTTTTCGGATTGTACGCCTGTAAAAGGTACCTACAAAGGGTCGGGCAATCATACCCTGGAAGTGTCAGTCGAAATTGAAAATGGGCATTCAGCCAATAAAGCTGAAACCGCAACAGGATCCACATTTAAATACTCACAAAAATCAAAACCAGCGACAAAAATAAATTCGTACCGCCATTACCTCAAAGTGCAACAGCAGCAGCAACAACAGCAGTAGTTAGTCATTAGTCAGTAGTCATAAGCCGTAAGCTATTAGCCGTTAACAAACAGCCATTAGAAGTAGGCCTCTCGGCGTTAAGCTTTCTTCGTTTTGCCTTTCGCGTTAAGCCTTATGCGTGTCGCGTTAAGCCTTCTGCGTTTCGCTTTCAGCGTTAAGCGTTAGGCGTTCAGCGTTATGCCTAACTTCACAGGCTAAAGTATTAATTCCATTCAGTCTAATTACATGTACCATGATCGTTTCGTTAATAGTGGCCGCTTCTGATAATAATGCAATAGGTAAAGACAACCACCTGATGTGGAACCTGCCCATCGACATGAAATTTTTTAAGAATACAACGTGGGGCTTTCCAATTATTATGGGGAGAAAAACTTTTGTGGAGTTAGGCAACAAGCCCTTGCCCGGACGTCAGAATATAGTGATCACCCGGCAAAAAGATTTTAAAGCTACAGGTGTAGTTGTAGTAAACAAATTAGAAGATGCCTTATTTGTGGCAAGAGAAGCAGATACCAATGAAATTTTTGTTATTGGTGGAGGCGAAATTTATAAAGAGGCCATGCCCAAAGCCAACAGATTATACATAACTCGTGTGCATGCCGTTCTGCAGGGCGATACATTTTTTCCATCCTTCGACGAGGCAAAGTGGAAGCTTATTTCGGCCCGCGATGTGAAAGCTGATGATAAACATGCGTACGACTTTACCATACAAGTATGGGAAAAAAAATAGTTTGCTTACGAATTTAAATCTCCACCAAAAGGGAAAGGCTACATGTATTCATTGGTAAAAATTGCATCTAAGTTCATCCGTTATTTCCTGGTGGCCTCCAACGGTAAGGGGCATGGCGTCCATTCACCCTTTGTTTTCGACTTTATTAAAAATGTACTAAACGATAAAAGGCA
>JANPPB010000643.1:0-1750 GCA_031428295.1 Segetibacter sp.
ATCCCCGTACCCACGCCCGAAGGGCGTGGTAAGGTATTATATGTTTGGTTTGACGCTCCGATAGGATACATTTCGGCTACCAAAGCCTGGGCGCTGCAAAACGGTACTGACTGGAAACCGTACTGGTATGATTCTGATACCAAACTGGTGCATTTTATTGGCAAGGACAATATTGTATTTCACTGCATCATATTTCCGGTGATGCTTAAACTGCATGGCAATATTTTACCGGCCAATGTACCTGCCAATGAGTTTATGAACCTGGAGGGTGATAAAATGAGTACCAGCCGCGGTTGGAGCATAGAGATGGAAGAATATATTAACGATTGGATAAAGCAGCCTAACGGCGGAGGTGTGATGGCAGATGTGTTGCGCTATTATCTTACCAGCATTAGTCCCGAAACAAAAGACAGCGAGTTTACCTGGAAGGGTTTTCAGGATGCCAACAACAGCGAGTTGGTAAGCATATTTGGAAATTTTGTTAACCGCACGTTTGTATTGATGCACAAATTGTGTAAGGGCAAAGTACCTGTTTTGCATACAGGTATTATAACTTCTGCTGATGAAACCATGATGGCTGAGTTTGAAAAAAGCCGCAACAAAGTGCAGGATTTAATAGAGCAATACAAGCTGAGAGATGCCCAGTTTGAAGTAATGGATCTTGCCCGAAAAGGCAACAAATACATGCAGGACAGCGAGCCCTGGATACTGGACAAAAAGATGAAAGTATTATCAGCACAACTTGCCGACGCTGCTGAAGATGTAAAAGCAGGCCTGGAAAAAGAGATAGCACAGCTTCAACAAAAAATAGATAATAGCCTGCATGTTTGCCTGCAACTAACCGCAAACCTGGCCATATTAATAAATCCGTTTTTACCAGTTGTAGCTAAAAAATTGTGCTTCATGATGAAGGTGGTTGATAAACTCCTTTTATGGGAAAACGCCGGCAAAACAAAATTGGTAAGTGTAGGCTACAGCCTTAGAGAGCCGGAGCTATTATTTAGAAAAATTGAGGATACCGAAATAGAAAACCAATTAAATAAGTTAAAAGAAAAAACAAAAAAAGTGGAACAAAACAAACAAGCGGGTGATGCACCTGTACAACCAGAAACCACAGCAACAACCAACACATCAGGCCAGGAAGCACCAACAGCATTGGAGGTTAAGCCCCTTGTAAAACCAGAAATAGTATTTGATGACTTTGCAAAGATTGATCTTAAAATAGGTACCATTGTTTCTGCTGAAAAAGTGGAGAAGGCCGATAAACTATTGAAGCTACAAATAGACCTTGGCTTTGAAACCCGAACTATTGTTTCTGGTATAGCGCTTCATTTTACACCCGAAGAAATTGTAGGTAAACAGGTAACGGTAGTAACCAATTTGGCTCCCCGCAAAATGCGTGGTATCGAAAGCAATGGTATGATACTAATGGCTGAAGATAAAAGCGGCAAACTGCATTTTATAAATGCTGCTGACAAGGTGGATGAAGGCAGTGGGGTGAGCTAAAATGGCCATATTGCCGTAGCGATTGTGTTTGTTGAGCTTATATTTTAAATACATTTTAACCTTAAACTAATCGCAATGGAAAACTTATGGTGTCTGCTGCAGTCACCTTTCTATTATTCTCCTGCACCACGGGCGATAAAACTGACACCTCCACCGACTCAACAAAAATGGGAAGCTCTAAAATGAGTTCAACTGATCCGGTAACCTATCCCTATGCGGTTACTTATTCATCGCAATTCGAAAA
>JANPPB010000644.1:0-2704 GCA_031428295.1 Segetibacter sp.
CTGTGGCAGCCTTGAGGTAGCATCATATCTTCCGGTCACAGTAAGGAAATATTTATCGGTGAAGTTGTAATTCAATCTGCCTAAATAAGAATTACGCGTTGACTTATCGCCTGAATTAAAATTGGTTGCCCCTATAGAAGAGCCAGCATTTAAATACCATTGGTCTTTAGAAGCAGGAACATTTACCCGGCTACCTCCCAGGGAGTTTGACCTGATTTCTTCAGCAGTAGTACCTACTAATAAAGTAAAATTATGCTGACCATAGCGTTGTACTATTGTGGCGGTATTGTCCCAAACCCAGCGATTGCCCTGGCTTTGGGCTATACTTAATTGGCTATTGGTGCGCAACTGGTTACTACCTGCAGTAAGAAACACATTGTCAGGACCTGTGTTCAAATATTTATATCCATAGCTGGTACTTCTAAAATCGTTTTTATCAACCCCAAAACTACTGCGTAAGGTTAGCCACGATATGGGTTTGTATTCTCCCATAATGCTACCCTGGAAACGGTCACCCTTTCCTGAGTTGTCGTTTTTGTCCTGGTCTAACAAGGGATTGCCCACGTTATTTGACAAAGAGGTATTACCATATTTACCATTTTGCATAGCAAACACATACGGAGCAGCACGATAGGCAACATTAAATACGCCCAGGTCAACATTTCTGATACTGCTGCGACTGTAAGAAATCAGGGTTGATATTTTAAAATTATTGCTGATTTTATAGTCGTTGTTATTACGAATGGTTAACCTGTTAAAAGCGTTGGTTCTTATAATACCCTCATCGGTTAAGTAGCCTGCGCTAAAAAAGTAGTTAATCTTATCGCTACCACCAGATAAAGAAATGTTGTGGTTTTGAAAGAATCCTTTCTTTAAAACCTCATCGTACCAATCGGTATTGCCACCATTGTTAAGCAAGGCTTTAGTAACAACACTATCACCACTACCATAGTAAACACTTGCTTCGTTTATATAACCGGCGTATTGATTTGCTCCAGCCATGTTTACCAGGTTAGAGGCCTCTTTAATTCCAACAGTTCCATCGTAACTGACAATCATTTTACCGGGTCTGCCTCTCTTTGTGGTAATAAGGATAACACCATTTGCAGCACGCATACCATAGATAGCAGTGGCAGATGCGTCTTTCAATATCTCCATGCTTACGATATCAGAACTGTTGATGTTCCTGATGTCATCATTAATAACTCCATCTACAACATATAATGGATTGGCACCTGCCAGCATAGTACCCGTACCACGTATACGGATAACCGGTAAGGCATTAGGATCGCCACTTGAAATTACCTGTACACCAGCCACTTTGCCTTGTACTGCCTGCGTAGCAGTAAGTACGGGTTGTTTGGCCAGTTCAGCACCCGAAACTGTAGCTACAGCCCCGGTAATATCCCTTTTTCTTGCTGTACCATAACCGGTAACAACCACCTGCTCCAATTCGCGGTTGGTTGCCGTCAGGCTTACTGAAACATCTGTTTGATTACCTACTGCAATGGTTTGTTGTTGAAAACCAACGGAACTTAATACCAATGAATCAGTTGAGGCTGCAGCTATAGAAAACTTACCTGAACTGTTGGTTGATGTGCCACGACTGGTACCCTTAACATTAACTGAAACGCCGGCAAGAGGTCGCCCGTCAGAGCCATTAACTGTTCCGGTAACGGTACCTGTTTGTGCATTTACACACAATTGGCCCAGCATTAAAATTGAAAAAATGGCAGCGCCTTTTAGCCTGGCGCTCCATAGGGCCAACCAGCCTTTGTGTTGATAGTTGAGTTCTTTCATATAACAGAATTAATGAGTAAAAAGTCCAATTGAATATTGGAAGAGTTTATAAAAAGTCGAAAAAATTAGGAAGGATGAAAGGGCATATAGAAATTAAGCAATTGTGACATAACATTTACTAATGGGTAATTTTTAAATAAAAATCAGACCAGCTAAATGTTTTTAAGAGTAAGGGGTTAAAGGAGGACCAATCTTTTTAATTATATGCTGCATTATTTTAGATAATATCCTGATCAGCTAAGTCAATCTCAGTGGTTTTCCACTTGCTGGTTTTTTATGTTTTGTAACCATTAACTTACCTGAAAAGTTAAAATATTTTTACGAAAAATTTATAGCGAAGGGACACTAACAAACGTTAGTTTTTATTGATTAACCCTTACATTTGTCATATAAATCGAATGAAAGCAATGCAATTGGAAGCACAACACTTTCAGGATAAAATTGATCAGGAAATTAAAATTGAACCAAAAGATTGGATGCCTGAAGATTATCGTAAAATGCTTATTCGTCAGATTAGCCAGCATGCTCACAGTGAAATAGTTGGTATGCTGCCGGAAGGTAACTGGATTACCCGTGCCCCTTCATTACGTAGAAAAGCCACATTGCTTGCAAAGGTTCAGGACGAAGCCGGACATGGCTTGTATTTGTATAGTGCCGCTGAAACATTGGGTATCACCCGCAGCGAAATGATTGACCAGCTACTTTTAGGCAAAGCCAAATACTCCTCCATTTTTAATTATCCAACTCTTAACTGGGCCGACCTGGGAGCTATTGGTTGGTTGGTTGACGGTGCGGCTATTATGAATCAAATACCATTATGCCGTAGCAGCTACGGCCCTTACAGCAGGGCTATGGTTAGAATTTGCAAGGAAGAAAGTTTTCACCAACGCCAGGGTTTCGAAAT
>JANPPB010000645.1:0-2853 GCA_031428295.1 Segetibacter sp.
ATCCTTGTAATTGAATTTGCAGATGAGCTTAGGGCCCGGGGTATGAAGACCAGGGAGGCGGTAATAAAGGCCGGAAAGACCAGGATTATACCTGTGCTGCTAACTGCACTGGCTGCTATACTTGCATTGATACCATTGGCAATCGGTTTCAATATTAATTTTATAACCATGTTCTCTGAGTTAAACCCACACATATTTTTCGGTGGTGATAGTGCAAGGTTCTGGAAGCCATTGTCGTGGACCATCATATTTGGATTGGCATTTGCCTTTTTTATGACCCTGATAATTGTGCCTGCCATGTACCTGATTGCAGAACGCTTAAGGCGCCCAATGCGTAATCAATTTGGTGGCAGGTGGATCAGCCTTATGGGCATACCGCCACTTACGCTGCTCTTTCTACCTCTGATGGTTATTAGTTACATAAACCATATTATGAAAGTGAACCGCCGGTTTGCACGTATGGGCAAAAGGGCAAGTGAGACCTGGATACGAAGCTGGTTCTAACGTTATGATATCATGTTGATGAGGCCGCCTAATAAATGGGCGGCTTTATCATTTATTAGGCAACACATGTTATGCTTAACAGCTTCTGATTTAGGAGGTGCATTTTAAATTGTCGCTCTATTTTTTGGGACGAGCTAAAGTTTTTGGTCAACATAGTCCCCGCCGTGGCGCATAGGCGTCAACCTTATTTTTATTTTTTTGTACTAAACAGCTTGCTACTATTAGGCTGCCGTTGCGTCGCACTCTTATACTTTTGGCTCTCCATGCGGCTTTCAAGACCTCACTCCTCATTCCCTCCCCAAAAAAGCTACCGTGTGTACACATCTCTTTTCATTTGATTTTGCTCCGTAAGAGCAGCCTGTTTATAGAATATTATACAATAAAAGGAAATAAAAGCTCCGTAGGTGCTTCCTATTTACCAAAGCATTGGGGGCACCTACGGAGCCCAAAAACCTTAAATTCTGATTTCGCTACAAACAGGATGCTCCTCTGGAGCAATAGTTAATTTATCTATGAAATATTTCACTCACATATCTGTGTACACACGGTAGCTCCAAAAAACAGGGAGGTCAGACTTTTAATCGCTATTGAACTATTGTGCTAACAAATCAGCCTTAATCTATCAATCATCAAAATGTCATGAACCTTTTATCTGGCTTGAGTTACAACATGTTTTTTTTAAAATTAAGTTGACGCACATGCGCCGTGGCGGGGCTCACTTATACATATATATTTTCATAGCATCTTTTCTTGTGTAGACTAATAATATGAGTTGAAACCACTGCGACAATTTGGAATGCACCCGATTCAAGGGACCGTAAACTTGATTAATTATTTTGTTGTAAAAATTTGACCGATTTTTTTAAATTGGGTATACAGAAAAAAGTATATTCGGTTTATAAATTTCAATTATGAGAAAGTCTGTTTTTGTTTTATTATCCCTTATCACCTGCATTACTTTTTTGGTTTCGTTTATGAAGCCTAAAGCATCGCTATACAAAAATCTGAAAGTGTTGCCGAAAGATATTTCCAAGGCAGATATGGACAGTGTTATGAAACACTTTACACAATCGCTTGGGGTAAAATGTAATTTTTGCCATGCACGCCTGGATAACGAAAAGAAGGATTGGGATTTTGCAAGCGATTCGATAGAGCACAAAAGAACTGCCCGTTACATGGTTGGCATGACTAAAAAAATAAATAAGAAATATTTTGAGGATGATATTAAAAACATCGATATGCCACAGATGAATGAGATTACCTGCTATAGCTGTCACAACGGTAAAGAGCATCCTGCCAAAAAGCCACGCATGGATCAACCGCAAACACCAAGACCCGACAGGCCACAAGGTCCACCTCCGGTTAATGGCACATCAAAATAATCATGGAAGACTGCATACTAAGCTTGCAGTCGGCTGAGAAAAATGATTAAAATAAAGGCAATCTTCTTAGGGAGATTGCCTTTATTTTTTAAATGATGTTAAGAGTTCTTAAGGTAAGTCTCAATTTTTTCGCTGCTGTGTCTACGAAAAAAAATTGCCGATGGTGGGGGAGTTGAAAAACCTCTGCCGGACAACCGAAGTTCATTATTGGTTCAAAGATTAAAAAATATTGTGATGTTCAAAGTCTTCTGCCCGAAACAAAGCTGTTAGCAATTCGATGCTTCCGTTAGTCCGAGACTATTGATAACAATGGAAAGGCCAATGCATCTAAATTTTATTCATCCAAAGTTGAGATTTGAAAAGCCGTTCGGGTACAGCTTTGACTTTTAAAACCAGACACAGTCCGGATTTCATTTGCCTCCGTAGTTGTCCTGCGGAACACTACAGAGAGGGGATGGGCGGTAGCACAAATGCTTTGCATTCACGAATACCATTTAAAAAACAAATCTTACATAAGTAAAGCCCAATAATGTTAACGACTGTTACGTTGGAACGACTAAAGAAACGAGGATATGAACCAATGCTCGGGCATTACCTAAAAGTTTCTCCACAACTTAATGAACTGCTGTAAACGGAGGCCCGCTTTGGTTTTCCTGAGCAAAGTCGAAGGGTACAGTGGTGTGAGATGTGTACCTCATCGCTTACAAGCGGCGAGGCCGTCTACTCGATTGTGGGCATGTGCCTTTTTACTACATTTGTTATATGAAGGCGTTAGTTATTACTCCCAAAAATGATAACGAATTTAAATTTATCAGCGATCTATTAAAAAAACTTGGTGTGGGCTCATCTGCATTATCCCAGGAAGAACTTGAAGACATTGGTATGTCAAAACTCTTGAGGGGAATTGACAAGTCTAAAAAAGTAAGTCGGGCTGAAATTATGAAAAAGTTGTCAGCCTGATGAAAGT
>JANPPB010000646.1:0-1505 GCA_031428295.1 Segetibacter sp.
AATTACTGCCTGCAAACCGGTTAAAGAGTGTTTAAGATGCTGAAATGCTGCATTAGGTTTTGAAAAACTATACAACTGCTTTAAAAACTAATGCAGATGGATTCATAGATGACAACCTAATTGTTACTAATCGTGTTTTTATCGCTGTACTTCTTCAATACTTTAGGTTAATGAGATCAGCTATTCTACTACAGGTTGTAAACCACCATTTGCCCTTGAGTAAGTTTTTAAAATTGAAAAATTAAGGATGAATGAACCCTGTATTGAACCGTTTAAAGCCCATCATCGTTTATTGTGCATGAGAAAAATTATAGCCATCATTACATGTGGCCTGCTGCAAAATATCTGCGTTGCACAACAGGTAGATTTAGCCGGATATAATAAGCAAGCCCAACAAATAAATAAAAACGGATTGTTGGTGTTAGGCAGTTGGTCAGCAGCCAATGTTATTTATGGAAGTATTGCCTCATCGCAAACTTCAGGATCCACCAAATATTTTCATCAAATGAATGCCTTGTGGAATGGCATAACGCTGGGCCTTTCTTCAGCAGGCTATTTCCTGGCCAAAAAAGAAACAGGGTTATCGTTTGAAGAAACGCTTAAAAAGCAGGCTGGAGTTGAGAAGCTTTTTTTGTTTAATGCCGGCCTGGATGTTGCCTACATAACCGGCGGATTATACCTGAAGGAACGATCAAAAAATTCAATCAACAATCGTGATAAGTTAAAAGGCTATGGTGAAAGTGTTATGCTGCAAGGGGCAGCATTGTTGTTGTTTGATGTTATTATGTATGCTATCAATAACAAACATGGACAGAAATTATACCTGGAGAATAAAAATGTGTCCTTAAATATTACGGGGAATGGGGTAGGGTTGGTTGTTGGGGTGAGGTAGATGGGCCTGCTGCTATTGACTTGTGAAAGAGATATGTACTAAATTCTTTTGATTCGTGGTTTCAGGTTAAGCTAAATGTTATTTTCTCTACTTCCTTCTTCGTGAATCTTTGTGTCTTTGTGCCTTTGTGGCTCTGCTTAACTGCACTCCTCAGCCATTGCACACAAATTAATTAATTTGCCTGTATGAAATGTATCCTTTCTTTCGTTTTTCTCCTGCAAGTTTTTACTTCAAATGCCCAGGGCATCATTGGTTCTAATAAAGCCATTGACCCATATCAATATAAAATCCATGCTTACCACCAATACCAAAAAAGCGCTGTTGCCAGTGCACATCCTTTGGCCAGTCAGGTAGGTGCTTACATGCTGGCGCATGGAGGTAATGCCTTTGATGCAGCCATAGCAACGCAACTTACGCTGGCAGTTGTTTATCCCGGTGCAGGCAATATTGGTGGTGGTGGATTTATGGTAGCCCGTACTACTGCCGGAAAAACCATTTCGCTGGATTATCGCGAAACAGCCCCTGCAGCAGCCAGCAGGGATATGTACCTGGATGAAAAAGGCAATGCTCAAAACACCCTATCGCAAAACGGGCATCTTGCCTCCGGTGTGCC
>JANPPB010000647.1:0-2134 GCA_031428295.1 Segetibacter sp.
GGGTTTTCGTTTAGCAGCAGCGACTTTAATTTAGTATCGATAATCATTTTTGTAACGTCGGGGCATAGGCCGGCATTACCTATGCCAATGTGCCCTTCACTTGTTTCAATTTCTACCACCAGCCAGCTAAAGAACCTAAAAGGCGCCTGAGAATCGGTTTGAAAAGGTAATGCACTTAAGGGTGTGGCAAATATGGTATCGGTTGTTTTTACCGGGCCTTGCCATTGGTATAATTTGGTTCGAACGGCTTGTATTTTCATTATTATTATTTTGTGTTACCAGTATTGGGTTTAGGTAAAGCAATCATTTACCAATCGAGTTTAATAAGCGATACCGCCTGACGTGGCAATATTAGGGGTACCAGCAGCTTACCACCTTTTACCAACTTTTTAATGGGTTGCCCTACGGTTGCCAATTGTCCGGCTTTTTGCAATGTGGTTATTTGTTCCGGGGTTGGGTTTTGGGGCGAACCCATTTTTTTCCATACCTCATAACTGTTGCTGTGATTGCTGTCGATAGTGTAATGTGTAAGCGTTACCGATGTTGCCGGAATGCCATTGAGTTGAAGTTGAACGGATTCTTCTGTATCTGCCACATCAAGATCGTGATAGTTCCAAACCATGATGGCGGCTGTTTTTTTATCAACAGAAGCGAGTGCACCTATTTCGCTTTGCGGTCCTCGTACGCTACTGTCTACAATATTTTCGAGTGGTGTCATTCGCGGGCTTTGTACGGCGGCACGTTTGCCGCTCATTTTACCAAACATGCGAAAAACATTTAGCACAGGTTTGTCAACACCATTAGTGGCCAGGTCGCGAAATCCATAAAACCAGGGTTGATTTTCAAATTCAAACGACCATGAAACTGCTCCAAGAAAGTTTACTCCAAATTTATCGGCCAGCAAATATTTACGGGCAAACGATGCGGCAGTATAACTGCTGTATAGGGTACCATTGCGATAGGCATTTTGCGGATTGGTTGCCATGCCACAGGCTGCACAACCTTCAGGATCGCTTTCGCCGATAATGATTGGGAGGTTTTTAGTTTCCTTATACGATGACACTATTTTAAAACCTGCAGAAATGTCCTGCAATTGGGGCGACATATTCATGCGTACTTTACCATCCACCAGTTTGGGTTCGCCTTTTGCGTGAAAAAGGATAGCCTCCATAGGTGACCCTACTTTGCCAGTAGCGTAGTTGGTACCGCTGATGGCATGTTTAATAAAGCTATTGGTCCACAATTTTGCTTTTTCGGAACGCTGACCGGCAATATTAATACCGCCGATTTTTGCAGTGGGCAATGCTTTCTTCAGGCCATCGGCTGCATAGTCGTACAACTTAAAAAACTCTTCCATCGATGCCTGCCAGTAGTGGCCGTTGGGCTCGTTCCATACTTCCCAATACCAGCTTTCCACTTCCGTTTTTCCATAACGCTCCACACAATGTTTTACCCATTGGTACACCAGCTCACGCCACTTATTGTAATCTTTTGGCGGGTAGGTCCAACCGGTCATAATATCAGTGTATTTATCACCCGGCTTCCAATAGTGCCTGTAGGGTTGGGGATGCGTACTTAACGCTTCGGGCATAAAACCAATTTGTGCTAAGGGTTTCATACCCCGCTGAACATAGGTATCAAAAATGCTGTCTACAATGTTCCAGGTGTATATGGCATTGCCATTAGCATCTTCGGTGTACATATTGGTACTACCCCACTTTAATGCTGCAACGCCATCGCCTGTTACCATAAGGCTATGGGCCCGTACATATACAGGTACCGGGCTTAAAGTTGCTATTTCGCTCAACAGCTTTTTACCGTCTTTCATATAGGTATAGTTGGGTTCGTCGTAACCAAACCATGCCCACATAGGGTACATATCGCCAACCGTGTTTTTTAAATCTATTTTTATAGATACGGCCTTTTTAGCATTGTGTGTTGTTTGCCCAACAGTTTGTGTGAATGCAACAACCATTACAGCGAGGTAGATACCAGCCGCCAATTTGTGAAGCCTGATTTTTTTATTCATAATGTCTTTTTATTAGTGCATGAAAGCATAACTAAGGAAATGCTATATGTGCTTTGTTATTGTTATTGTTACCCGTGATGATGTAAAATAATGCAGCCCTTGTTG
>JANPPB010000648.1:0-3292 GCA_031428295.1 Segetibacter sp.
TTTCATTACATCCTTCACCACTTTTATGGTAATTACTTTTGCTACCACTGGCTTACCAACCGCTGCATTGCTCTTAACGGAACCCGGTATAAAAACTTCCATTTTAGCATTGGATAAAATACCCCGCAGCCTAAATGTATCCGCATATTCAGCAATTTTATCTTTACCGGTTTTATCTTCTATACCAACCCTTAATACGTTGTTTATTGGTTTGGTAAACAAGCCTGTAGCCAGAGAATTAGCTACCTGTTTTTGATTAATATACAGGGCCATGGCACCTTCTTTTAATAAACTTGCCCTAAACGATATTTTACCCGCAGCAGGCATGGCCTCGCTGTTAATAGTATAAGTTTTGCCCTCCTGGTTAACTGTATAAAATAGCTTGTTATCATTTAAATACAAACCATAGCCATCTATTATATTGCCCTGGGCAACAATTAATCCTTCATAAGGTAATTCCCTTATTTTTTGCAGATCGCCTGTAATGCTTATTTCTTTGTTGGTAACATCAGGCGCTTCCTGTGCAACTGCTGCCGCCTGCCTGCGAACCTGCAGCCCAATAGAAGTAATACGGTTAAGGCTGGCTAACCTTTGGGCCAGACTGGCCTCACCAATATTGGAGGTTGCAGCCACACCTTTTTTGGTGAAAGCTGCTTCAAAAAAAGGTTGGTTTTTAACCGCGGCTGCCGTTACAGCATATTTTAACCAATTGTCTTTTTCGGTAGAGGGCCTAAGGGCAATGTTCACCAACTCGCTGCCTACAGCGGCAGAGGCTTTCATATCGGCCAAAGCCAGTATAGCTGCCAGGGTTACTCTACCATCAGCATCGTTTAAAACCTTTGCTTTTTGCAGGGCGATAAATGTAGCAGGTGTTTTAGGCAATACTTGTATAGCTGCTTTGCGCACCCCAGCCACAGGATGCATTAAAGCCTTGTAAGCCACTTCAAGCGCTTCGCGATTTGTACCGTCCAAAGCATTTAAGCCATGCATAGTCCACAGGGCATGAATGGCTGGTGCATTAATACCAGCACCATCCTTAGTTTCATTTCTTACAATTTTATACAAGGCGGGCAGTACGCTTTTATCGTTTTTTTCTACCAGTAAACGCTGGGCAGTGGTACGCCAAAACATGTTGTTATTTGATAAGGCATTGATAAGCCCATTTACATCGGATTTACTTAATGACAGGCTATTATGCTGGTTGTTCTTGCTATAGGCAATCCGGTAAATGCGGCCACGCTCATGATCGCGTAATGGGTTGATGTAGGCATTACCTTTTCCGTTTTGCGCCTGGTATCCACCACGCTCGGGGGACGGTGTTGGATTGTGCTGAATGATAAAATCGTACCAGTCAACCACCCATAAAGCGCCATCGGGTCCTACTTCGGCCTGTATGGGTCCGGCCCATTCGTCGGCACTGGTAAGTATATTCCAGCCATCCCCTTCTTCTTTAAACCCTGCTCCATTTTGCTGTAAAAAAGTGCGGTGTATAATTCTACCGGTAGGTTCGTTTACAAAAGCTACCCTGTTCCAGTATTCCTTCGGAAAATTTCGTGCAGTGTACAGGCTGTGCCCGGCTGCTGCTGTAAATCCGCCAAACACATCTACCTGGCGCAGGTTTTTTGTGGCTACGTGCATGCCATAATGTGCATCCAGTTTTTCAACGCCACTCTCCTCAATTTTACCCATTGCCAGGTACTTTTTGTCAATACCATAAAAACCGGTATGGGTATTATTTGCAGTTGAAATAAACACGTCAAAATCTTCTGAAAATCCAAGGCCCCAGGTATTATTGCTGGTTGTTGAAAGGTATTCTAAACTTTTACCATTGGGCGTAAAGCGGTATAGGCCCGATCCAAATTTTAAGGTGCTATCGCCTACTTTACCATTAAACCCGGAGTAACCCACTACTCCCCAAATTTTATTATCCAAACCATACCGCAAATTAGAAGCTTGTGCATGGGTATCGGTTTTGCCCCACCCTGTCAAAAGGGCTTGCCTTATGTCGGCTTTGTCGTCGCCATTGGTATCTTTCAAAAACAAAAACGAAGGGGCCATACTTACCATGATACCACCGTTTACAAAAGCAAAACTGGTGGGTATGTTTAGCTTGTCGGCAAACACGGTTACCTTATCGGCCTTACCATCACCGTTGGTATCTTCCAAAATTTTTATGCGGTCATCGCCGGTATCGCCTTCTTTAATTTCGTTTGGATAATCTACCGTTTCAATCACCCAAAGCCTGCCCTTTTCATCCCAGTTCATAAAAATAGGATTGATAACATCGGGCTCGGCGGCAAACAACTGCAACTCAAAACCCGGAGGTACCTGCATTAACGACATGGATTGCTCGGGTGTTAAAGGAGCTTGTAATTTGGGAGGAATAGCACGTCTTTCATAATTGGGTATTACGGCTTCGCTGTAAGCAGGATCGGCAATTTTGTAAGCGGCAAGTGTTTGATTAGCCTTATCGCCCACGGCCCACAAAATGCCGTTTCGTACCAGCTTTAAAAAATCGGGATTATTAAAAGTTATTTCATCGTGACCATACGCGGTGTAAAAAACCCTGCCCTGTCCGTAAGGCCGCACCCAGGTATAGGGTTCGTGATGTTCGCCTTCAACCCTTTCGGTAATTACTTCTATGTTTTTACTGATTTTGGTATGCACATAGGTTTCGTCTTTTGTAGTAAAAGCATTGACGCCTTTCATTACCGGATGCGCTGGCTTAATAATGACCGAAGGAAAAGAATCAACCTTATGTTTTTGAAATTGTCCTCCAATCATTTCTACCACTTCATCCGAATTTCGAAAGCAATACGATGCGCAGTGCAGCGGTATAAATCCTTTTCCACCTTTTACAAAATTTAGCAGGGCTTTTTCCTGGCCGGGGGTAATCGTATCATAATTAGCATACAAAACCAATCCATCAAAATTTGTTAGGTAGCCCTCATTTAAATCGTTGGGGTCGGTTGAATAGGTAATATTGATGCCGTCCTTAAAGTACTCCTTGTTCATAATATCGGCCAGTACCTCAGAATTGTGGTGTTTACTTTTGTGCCCCAAAAATAATATCTCAAGCCGGCGGGGATTGTCGGCCATTTTAAAAGCAGTTGCCATTAAAAATGAGAACCCTAAAACAATGGCAACAAGTACAATTCGTTTTTTATTATTCATAGCAAAACATTTAAAGATCGTTAGTTGAGAAGGCACGTATGGCGAATTTCGCTTTCTACAGCCAATAAGTGTATGCGGATTATATCAACATCTGACTGTATCTTGTCATTAAATAGTA
>JANPPB010000649.1:0-4893 GCA_031428295.1 Segetibacter sp.
GTTATGTGCTGCTTCGTGCATCAGGGAATAAACCGGTATCATGATGATGCCAAATGCGAACGCCAACAAAAACCTGAACGCAATGGTGTGTGTATGTATGCCGGCATAAAAAAGTAGTGCGTAAAAGACAGTGCACAACAGAATAATTGCAACATTGGTCTTAGCCGGTATGGGATACAATTCTGCCATTCTATTATCCAGGGATATTAAGTTGAGTGTAGCATTTCAACATCTCATCACAGGTTTGCTATTTTAATACAGAATATGCTGCAACCTTTCCATACACAAATGAGCGGTCACTCTCATACAGCTCTTTACTTAACAACTCATTTTTTACGATCACATTTTGCAAAGCGGGGGGTACATCTCTTGGTATCATGAGATTCCTGAAAATCACACTTCCATTTTTAGTGGCGGTCTTGTATACTGCTTCAAACAGGCGGGTAGTCTCGCTTTCACTCATCAGTTCGCAAATATTTGAGAGGGCAAAGCAGTCAATACTTTCGTCAGGCATGGTATCAATCCAGCTTTGCGCATCGCCGGTAATTACCTGTATGCGGTCTACCCTTTCTTTAAGTAATTCAAAATTTTGCCTTAGTAAATATGAGGGGACATTATTTACATCACGATACTTTCCATATAAGTAAAGTGAAAGAAAATAATTGTGCTGTATGGGTATGTTTCTAAATGCTTTTCTTGATCGATTGTAAAAACTTTCGGCAAACGAATTACTGCCATCATCAAAATGAAAATAATCGGCCACAAGCCCACGACGTGCAAGCATTCTCTTATTAAACAAGAGCCTAAAGAGTAAATGAAAACGTCGGGTATTCCAAACTTTATCAAAATAGTTGGCCTGTTCTTCAGCGTTTGTTGCTTTGTACAAACCTGCAACCCTTTTTTTGCCTTGCAAGAGATTTAGAAACTTTCCGGCCAGCTTTATAAAACGTTCATACTTGCCCTTCATTATAAAACCATGCTTTATTATTTCCTGGTTTGCATACCAAAAGTCAAGGGCTTCTTTACTTAAATGATGTTCAATTTTTTTAAACAATATTAAGCAATCATAACAATGGACAAGACCGGAAAAAGCCTGAAAATCATCAAAGCTGAGCCCTTTGATAGCAGCTATTTTTAATTGAAGTAGGTAAGATTGTGCAGGGTTGATGTCGATACTGTAGATAACCTTAGGATCGAACATTAGGAACCCAAGCACATTGCAGCCTCCCGATGTAATAGCTAACACAGCATCGTTGGGTTGAATGTTCAACGCCTTGTGATCACTTTCAGGATCTTCCCAATTATGAGTAAAAACCAGGTTGTGCATTTTTACCTGATCTTTTCGCTGCTTCATACAAATTGATTAAGTATTCATTATCGGTTCAGAGGATAGGTTACAGAGTCCTCTTGAATTAAAAAATGGGGACAAGATGATTCCATGTTTTTGAGACAGTCCATAAATCTCCTCCATGCTTGCGGGTGTTATGTTGCCTTTACCAACTGAATAGGTCTCGTACCTGCTTTCCAGTGCAAGTACTACTGCTTCTAAGGTGCAACCGTACGACAAGTATGGCACCGGAAACGAATACACTTCTTTAGAATAATCGGGCATAAAAGAATAACCACCTGTTACCTGTCCCATTCCTCCATGAAATAAATTAATACTGGTCTTCAGCTCTACCATAGAATCCATATTTTTTGGGTAGCCTGCATCGCAAATCAACACACCCGGCTTACAACCTGCCAGGTTAATATTTGATGAGCTGGCTACACCAATAATAACATCAGCATCCCCTATCAAGTCATTTAAACAAACAGAACTTTTAACAGCAATATTTTCATCGTTTAAATCATTGTCAAGCTGTTGCAACCGGTGTTTGTTACGGGCACACAACAATAACTTCTTCACCTTGTTTTTAAAATAATTTACACAAGCCAATCCTATATCGCCTGTAGCTCCTAGTATTAAAAAGGTATTACGGCTTAGTGGTAGGTTTAATTGTTTTGCAGCCTGCTCGACTCCTTTTACAATAAATGCTGCAGTAAGCGTATTTCCTGTTGTAAAGCGGGTGTTAGCAAGGCAATCTCCTGCAATTTTGCCTTCCAGCACAATAGAAGTAAAACCACCCATTGCAACAATTCGGGCACCCAGTTTAGCTGCATGATCTACCGCTTTCATCACCTTGCAAACATTCTTTCGTGTATGCTCAATGGTTAGTTTATCCGGCTCAATAAAAGTTTCAATATAAGCGCCTGTAACTTGCCTGCCACTCTTTGAAGTGATGTTAATCTTATAAATATCTCTTGGTGGAATAAATGAAAAAACCCCTTTGGCTTGTTCTATTGAAAGTTCCGTCAGATCCGGTTTCCGTAAGGTATTTATAAAAGAAGTTATGGTCTGCCAACTATCCTGGTGCCCGATGATGGCAAAATCTAAGCCGGAAGACGAGCAATCCATACAATTGATTTTTCTCCGGGTATCCCAATGTTATCCAGCGATTTTGCATACAAAGCAAGTGCATTGCCCCGCATGGTTTCTATATCCAGGCCAATGTGATGCAGTGATCCTTTCATACAATCGCCGTTACATACACCACAATGTCCACGCAAGTCTGTGGTGGCTGTAAATTCTGAAAGGATGGTCATGCAATTGACATGTATTTCTTCAAACTTTTGTATAAAAGCCTGTGGGTTTCTGGCAAGTTCATCACGAAGAATGTCTGATGAATGCTCAAGGTGTTCTTTCTCTTCTTCAGCTATGGTAATAAACAGTTCTCCTGCTTCGCCGCCAAGAGCCTGGCCAACATCGGTATACATAGAAACTGCAAACGACTCTAACATTACTTCCTGTATAATAAGGCAGGCAATAAAATCGTGCTTGCTGGCATACGCCAAAAATTGTTGACGCATTCCTCCCCAATACGTACTATTAAGATTTATGTTGATGTCATAGCCATTGCTCTTTGCATATTTCATAAAGCCTTCTGCGTGGCTTCTTTCACTGTTGGCATGTTCTACCGCTTCCATTTTTTCGTATGGATCATCAATGGTTTCGGCTAACGAAGCAAAGTTTGACATGCCAATTAATTCACCTGTTATTGCCTGCGAAAAAATATCGGTAATAACGTTGGTTTGTTCCACTGTAAATCTTACGCTTTCTAACATTTCCATAGCAAAATTTGTATTGAGGTTTAGAGTAAAGAAATTATACTAGCGAATAGTCCTCGAACGGAATGCCCTGCTTAACAGTATCAGTGAGGTGCCGGTTATTTTTTATCGTAACCAACATACCAACTGATTTGAAAGTTAATTTCAAAAATCCGCGAAAGCAAGCATTTAAGGGATCTTTTTCGTGTAAACCTATGGATGCAAATGAGTAAGATTTTTCGTAAGCTGCATTACATGCAAATTTGATGAGCAGCCTGGTTAGATCTTTATCCTGATTGTTTACTGCCAGGTATCGTATATACAACATTTTTACTGGCTGATGTAAAGCAGGCAACGGAGAAAGAGATGCAAATGGTGCAATGTATGAGAGCGCTTTAACCAGGTATTTCATTTTTATAGAAAGCCGGGTGACTACATTTTGTTTACAATGCATCGTATCCATAAGGCTCATCGCAGCTACAATTTTATTATTATCCCTAACAATAAATGTTTCCGTTTGCAACAGTTTATCTTCTGTTATAACAGGCCCTAACTGGTATTTACAAAAATGCTGATTGAAGAAAAGGAGCAACTCATTCGTTGACTGTACAGCTTCAACTTTATATTTAGGATGAGCAATTGTATGTTTCTTTCCAGGAAACTGGGTAACGATAAACAAGCCTATGTTTTCAAAATCTGGTATAGATGGACGGCCCTTAAAAAATGAAAATGGTTTTGCATTGCCCATTGAAACATTTAGAAAAGCAAGGTCAGCACCTGCTGGTACAATCTGGTTGGCTAATTCATTACACAATTGCAAACCCACTCCCTTGTTTCTGTAGTGTTCATTCACTTTAAAATCTCCTATGTAATGCAACGGGCAAATAGTACCATCCACGTATACGTCTTGCAACGACACACATAATGAACCAATAATTACATCGTTATCTACTGCAACAACAACTTCTGACTTGCCCCGCAGTGCTAATAACTCAAAAAAATCCGGCTTCCTGTCAATTCGCAAGGCTATTGCTCCATCCATACCAGAAGCGGCTGTAAGCTGTAGCAATTGTTGATTGTCGTGCCGGGTGGCTGAGCGGTATGTGATCACTTTGAAGCAATGTTAATCAAAACATTTGTTCGGGGAGGGCTGAAATGAATAGCCTTTATTTTGGGGAAGTGTCTTCTTCAAATTTTAATCCAACAATGGGCATCTTCGATATAATATTTTTAGAAGGGCCGATACAGGGCATGTGATAAGGTTCTACAACAAACAAATCAGTAGTGGAATTGATGGACCTGTTTTTTTTCAAAGTGATTTCCATTTTGACAACAGGCATTTTTGACACTTGGTTTTCCGGCTGGGTTACTTCTTTAAGTTCCGGATTGGAGAATGAAAGTTTTTGCCTGTTTTCATATTTCAATTCTTCCCAGGGTTTGCGCTTCCAGATATTATCGGTTTGCGAAAAGCAGGTGTTGCCAATTAAAAGCAGCAGTAAAGCAAAATTAATCTTGAACATAAGCATGTTTATGAGACATTAATTTAATACTTTTTTCAGTGAGCTACTTCACTTAAATTTTTTTCAGCTTCTTAATGGTTACTAAATTTCAAACATCTTTTAGTGATGTATTCAATTATTGCTTCTTCTATCAACATTTATTACTACGTGCATTTTTAATGCGAACTTTTATTTTAAATTGAGTGCTATAAACGAAAACCCTTATGAAATTTCTTTCTTCTTTATT
>JANPPB010000650.1:0-3009 GCA_031428295.1 Segetibacter sp.
ACCAGGTCCTTATCGGTGTTTTGTATTAAAATATCTTCGGGAATAGATCCTTCGATATTCTTAAACTCATACTCATGATTATGGTAAGCAAAGCGTAGCCCTGCTTTTTTGCAAATGGCTCCTTTCTCATTAAAAACGGCTGCGGCTTTCTTATAACCATCAACCGTTTTTTGGTCGCCATAGCTCGGGCAAATCAGGTACTTCATTCCTATTTCAGCCGCTTCATCTACCTTCTTTTCAAAATCTTTGTTGATGTTGCAATGGCTGGTTACAATGGTCATGCCCAAATCATCCATGTACTGTTTAAAGCCTTTATTAGTCATACCGAAAAACATACCATTCGCACCTTCAAAGCTTTCAATTTGTTTGTAACCAAATTCGGATACTTTCTTCAGGGTTCCTTTGGGGTCTTTAGCCATATCATCGCGAAGCGTGTATAACTGCAAACCAAAGGGCTTGTCTTTACCCGACAATTTTGAGGATGCATTACATCCGGTGGCCTGGTAAAGCAGATATCCACCACCGAGTGCGGCAGAAACTTTTAAAAACGATCTCCTGTTATATGACATTGTTTAGTGTTTTAAATGAAATTATGCCCAGGCTTTTTCTCCTTTTGTATAAGGAACACAGCCATCGTAACGGCCCGGAGTTTCAATATAACGACGGGCTTGTTTGCTTCCAATTTCCGAAGTGAAATAACCTAGTAAGGTCAGTTGCTTCAGCATTGTAAAATAATGGTTAGGATCTTCTTTCTTCTTGCTTTTAGCATACGCTTTCTGTTCCTGATCCAGTTTGATTAACAGTTCAGAACGCTTGGCGGCATCCAGTTTCATAAAACCTGAACTATAAGTTTTATCAGCTTCGTCATTCAATTTTTTCATGCCCTCATGAAATATTTTTTGATCGGCCGCGGTGTAGGTATCATTAACCATTACCGTCATAAACTGGCCAACATTGGCTGCTTTAGCACCCGGTGTATTGGTAGCTGGTAAAATAGTCTCAGCTATCTCGTTCAGGTAGGCAATGTCTTCCTGCGAAAAAACCATATCGTTGCCGGTGCTGGTTTTGCAGCCCGATAAAAATGCAGAACCTCCTATAATGCTTCCCCCAAATAACAGGGAGAGGCTTTGTACAGCTTCTCTACGATTCATTTATAAAGTTTTAAAATGATGGAAAAATATTAATTACTAAAATTAGATCAACCTAATGGTCCTACTTTAAAACCCTCGCGATAAGTGCGTTTTACAAACTGGTTTACCTCGTCAAGATTGGTAACCTTCATATTTTTTTCATCCCATATCAGGCTAACATTCCTACCCGGGTAATCAACGCCTTTACCATCCGCCCTTGGCTTTTGAATGTCTTGTGCACGCAGGGCAAGGTTTGCCATTAGTAAAGCCTCTGTTAATGGGCCTGCAATCTCAAATGGCGAGCTCAATTCTTTCTTACCATAACCTGCAATACAACCTTCAACCCATTGGGCATAATGTCCATTTGCTCCCTCTGGCACCCTTGCAATGGTCTGTTTTACTTTTACGTCTTTGTTCCGCGATAAAGGCAACAACAAAGGATCTGCTCCATAAGTGCTGCACATCATTTTTCCTTTAGTGCCAATAAATAACACACCGTTTCCATTATCCCCAAAGCGGTCGTTAGGGCCTAATTCTTCAGGACGTTCGGGCTGGATACCACCATCCATCCAATGTAATTTTACCGGGCCCTTTGTTTTGGAAGTCCTGGGGAAATTCATAGTTACATGGCTTGAAGGAGGACAACTGTCAGGAAAATAGCCACGCTTGAATTCATCAATATAAACGCTGCCGGCACTAGCCTGCACATCGCTAACATATTGTAAATCCAAAACCCTGAAGGCAGGTTCTATTAAATGGCAGCCCATATCGCCCAGGGCGCCGGTACCATAATCCCACCAGCCACGCCAATTAAATGGTACCAGTTTGTCAACATAATTCTTTTGGGGGGCTGTTCCCAACCAAAGGTCCCAATCCAGTTCCTTTGGAATAGTTGAAGCCTGAGTAGGCCAGGGAATACCCTGCGGCCATACGGGCCTGTTTGTCCAGGCATATACCGTGTGCACATTACCAATTGTTCCGGCATTGTACCATTCCATTAACTGGCGAACGCCATCACCCGAAGCACCCTGGTTACCCATTTGAGTAACCACTTTATACTTTTTTGCAGCCTCTGTTAAAATACGAGCCTCGTACACATCGTGTGTTAAAGGCTTTTGTATATACACATGCTTTCCTAATTGCATGGCTGCCAACCCTGCGGGTGCATGGTTATGATCGGGTGTTGAAACAGATACCGCATCAAAATTCTTCGATTCCTTATCGAGCATTTCACGCCAGTCCTTATAAAATTTTGCTTTAGGAAAATTTTTGACTGTAGTAGCTGCACGCCTTTCATCAACATCGCATAAATAAGCAATGTCGGCCTTTCCACTTTTGGCAAACATGGCAATATCGCTCTGTCCCTTACCTCCTACCCCTATGCCGGCTACTACCAGCCTGTCGCTGGGAGCAATGTATCCTTTACCACCCATAACATGCCTGGGTAATATAATAAAACCCGCTGCTGCAATAGCTGAAGTTTTAATAAAACCCCGCCGCGAATTGGCCAATTGATCTTGTTCTATTTCATTTTTATTCATATGTCAGCATTAAAATTTTTAAATACACAAAATAATTATAAGTTTTGTTTTTTGAGCTCATTAACGGCATAGTCAACAGCACGGGCTGTCATTGCCATATAGGTAAGTGATGGATTAACACAAGATGCTGAAGTCATAAACGAGCCATCAGTTACAAATACGTTTTGCGCATCCCAAACCTGGTTATTTTTATTTACAACGGAAGTTTTTGGATCAGCGCCCATACGTGCAGTACCCATCTCGTGAATACCCATGCCCGGGAATGAACCGGCATCGTAGGTTTTTACGTTTTTAAGTCCACCAGCCTCCAACATATCCTTAGCATCGTTCATCATATC
>JANPPB010000651.1:0-5569 GCA_031428295.1 Segetibacter sp.
TATTACTACATGCTTTTGGACACTTGCCAGGATTTAGCAGACGGCAATCTTTCAGGAAAATCTTATCCGGAAATCAACACTTTAATTTTAGGATTTAAGGCGGGGCGACACATAATATTTTACAAAAAAGCCAAAGGAACTAAAATTGAAGTTGCAAGAATTCTGCATGGGCGAATGGATTTGAAAAAACGAATTCAGGAGTAAAATAAGCAGCCGTATTTATTTGGATTATCTAAGTCGCCGGTAAATCGTGGGTGAGTGTGGATGCCAACTGCATAACCACCAACAATTAAGTATTAAGCCTTGTTTTTGATTAATAATTCTATAAACTCTTTGAAGTCTTGACTGAACATCTGTTTTGTAATTTATGTACTGCTGTCTAAGCATTTCAACAGCCTGGAGCCTTTAAATTTCACTCTTTGAACTCCAATAACGGAAATCGGTGCTTTTGTCTTTTAATTGAACAATTTTCAGGCTCTTTTTTAAACTTCAGATATAACGATAACGTGAATGATTAGGTCTACCAACGAGCAAGCCGTTGTGCAGGTTGAGAATCAGATTCGATCTTCCTGATTCGGTTATCCAGGTAGTTCCCGTCATCTCTCCGTTTCCATTGAAAGAATACCAGTTTGCAAACACGGGGTTGTTGTTTCTACCTCTTGGCAAAATGGCTGTCACTCCAGTTCTAACAGGTCCTTTACCCCTGATGTTTTTACCCTGCCCGGAAATGATTGTACTGTAACCAACATCAACAGCTTTTACATCGGTTATTGCATTAAACTTGCATGTAACGCCGTTAAACGGAATTCCAATATCCCTTGCCCGTGGTTTCTGTGCACAGACAGCCGATTGAATAAGTAAGAGTATACAGAGTGTTGTGAGACTTTTCGTTGTGGTCAATTGGTAGATAAAAAGTATTGGTCTGTCAAACAAAAGCACCTCTTATTTTTTTAAATTCTTCAAAATCTGCTTTTAATTCCGTCATATTTGGGTCATTGTGAATTTCAGTTGGATTACTGTGTCCTTTGATGTAGCCACAACACCGTTCAAATATTTCATTTAGGTTGTCTTTATGGGCATTCAAATTGTTTCCATCAACTTTGACGAACGATGTCAAAGCAACATTCTTTTGATAGCGCTTTACCGTTCCTTGAAAAATTTCATGTTCAACGCATAGCTCAATTGCTGAGCGTAGATATCCATAGCCGTCTTCAGCGATTTCTTCTTCAGGTCTGTCTTTAGAAGTGTTATTTATTAGTGTGTTTATTTTAGAAATAAAGCTGGTAACCTTATTTATTTCCTCTTCTGCTTCTGTTATTATACCTGTTTCATCACAATCATTTTTACAGTTATAAAATTTTGCAATTAGTGCCTTGAAGGAAGTTTGTTTGCTAAAGTAAAGCAGGCTATTAAATAACAACACACTATGGGTGAATATAATAACCTGCCTCTCTTTTGAGAGTTTTAAAAGTCGTCTTGCAACATCGTCAATTATGTTATGGTCAAGACTATTTACAGGGTCATCAAAAATTACTGGCGCTTTGATATTGTCAAGCTGCAACTCGGTTAAGAACTCTGACAGTGCAATTGCTTTTTGCTCTCCTTCGCTTAAAATGTCTGTAAGAATATGAGCATTTATTTTATGCGATATTTTTGAGTTTCCTCTGTCTGTACCAAAACTCAAATCAATTTTAATATGTCCTTTTCTGAACGCTTGCAATTCGTCCCTAAACAATTTATTAAAATTCAACTGCACCAAATGTTCTCGTGCATCAGAAGTCTTTCTACTTATTGAATATGTATTGAAACTTCCTGCTTTGGAATTAAGAATGGCAACTGCTTTATGATTTGCAATTGCATTTTTTATTTCGTCGACTTTTGCAGAAATAAACTTTTTGTCTTTGAGTTCGGCAATTTTTTTATTTAGTTCGCTTTCTTTAGTTGCAATGTTAGCAAGCAAACCTTGTTTTTGTGTAAGGATTGAACTTACTTCCCCTTTTTTGTCAGTTAGAAACTTAATATATTTTGAATAATCAAAAGTGAAGGTGGAGCCGTCCAAAACTTCGGAACTTGTAAAGGTTGTTTTTAGTTCTCCAAAGTTTTTGTTGTATTCTATTATCTCGGGTGGCTGAATTATCTTTTGGTCAGTATCTATGCCAAAAGTTGATTGATGGAAAACAAGATTGGTTTCAATTTGAGAAACTTGATTTAAGAGATTTGTTTTTTGTTGACTTAATAGCAATAGATTTTCTTGTGTCTTGTCATTAAGTAGTGTTCTGTAGCTTGTTAAGAGGTCTTTCGCTGAACTTTCAAGGGGTTGCAAACAATAAACACAAGTATCTTCTACATTTGGATAGTCGGGTTTGCCTATTATTTTAATATAGTTCTCCGCTGCTTTAATGAAAAATTGGAACTCCGTTGTTTTGTAAAATTCAATTCCATTGGTTTCTGCTATTTCCTTAATTCCTGTTTGCGTTTTATTTTCTATAGCGGCAATTTGTAAATTGAGATTTATTAAAGTCTGCCAATTAGTTGCTGTTAGATGGGTTTGTGCTGTTTGTATTTTGCCAATTATATTTCCAAGTTCAGTTACGGAAGAATTCAGATTTTGAATTTCAGTTTGAAGTAGGGTCTTGTTAAGATTTGAAAGTTCTAGTTCTTTATCCTTAAGTTCCTGTTCTTGCGTAGTGGTGAAAGTTGAAAGTTCAACCAACTTTTGTTCAGTTGATGTTGCTGAAAGACTAGAAATAAAAACTTGCTGAGGTGTTCCGACATTCAAACTATCAGCCCAGGTAAGTAACGTTGGGTGCTGGGAAATTTTTGCAGATAACAATTTGGTAAGTTCGTTAAGTTCGGAAGTAACAAGATTAAATAAGTGAAATCCAATTGGAGAAACAATTAACTGTCTGTCTGAAAGTGAAATTTGAACACAATTGTTGTTGAAAACTGAAATGTTTTCTAATTCGGAATTTCTATTTGCCCCATCCCAATTAAAAGTGTTATCAACTCCGTTTGCCTTGAATGTTATTTTTGCTGCTTTCGGTTGGGTTGTAGCATAAATATTTGAGAGAACTTTATTGTTGATGTCGTAGCTAAAGCCAAGAGATTTTAATATTCTTCCGTAACCAGTTTTACCTGTTCCATTCTCTCCAAATATTACAGTCAGGTTTTTACTAAAAGTTATCATTTGATTTTTAGCAAGTCGGTTCACACCTGTTATGTCAGAAAGAGTTTCAAGTTCTATTTGTTTGCTTGTTGGTGTATAGGTGGGTTTACTAATTGTCAATGCGGGTAAAGTCTTATTTTTTCGAAGTGGTTCTAAAAAATAATCAAATACAGATTGTCTTTCGCCTAATGGCAACTCGTTTTCAGTACTTACTATTTTACTTATTAGAAGTTTGCCCCAGTCTCCTTGACTTTCTGCCCACTCCCAAAGGAAATCGACTATTTCTTTTTTTGATGTAGTTGTTGAAGCCATTGTATATATTGTTCTTTGTCAATTGTAGAATAGTGTCCAATAAGGTAGCCGACAGACTCTCGAATCTATGCAATAATGTGTATCATAGATAAAAATCTTCAGCTTGATTTTCAATTCATATGCCTACAACCTTTTGTATTGTCGTTGGAACAATCCATTTACCCATCAGCAATCAAAGTATATATAAATTTGTCTTCACTCACTACCTGCAAGGTCAGTAAGCATAGAATATTTGGTTTAACTGCCTCTCTTTATTCCCTTTCAATGCCCCCTCCTATAATGTTCAAGTAACACGTCGCCGCCAAAATCATTTTTTAAGTCGCGTACTACCGTGTGCACATGATTGGCATTGTTCTGTGTATTGTCGCCTTTCTAACCGGGAAACTGCAAAGATTTCAAAAGCAGAATCGGAATCAGCGTTTATTAATTTAGATATTTATTGTCAATAGAATTTGTCTTCCTTCCAGTTTTTGGGATTGTTGACGATGTAATTCGAAATTCGTTGACAGGATTGTTCATCACGAATGATGTGTTCATAAAAATTGCGTTGCCACAATTTAGCGTTGAATGGTTGCCAACCGAATCGTTTTACACCACGGATGTATTCCACCGTTACAATCGATTGAAATGCGCCAACAATATCACCAATGGTTTTTGTATTTGTAGGGGCAATCCCTTGTGATTGCCCGCCCTTTTCATCATCAATGTCGTCACCATCGTCGTGGGCATTTTGGTCAACCACAAGGGTTGACCCTACGATTTCCATTATGGCGTGGAAATGGTTGGGCATTATAATGTATTCATGTAATTGAACATTGGTAAATCGGCTTGGTATTTTTTGCCATTCATTTTGTGCCATTTTCCCTGCATCATTCAATACCACTACTCCATCCTCTATTTGGCCAAACAAATATTTTCTGTCCTGCACACAAATGGTAATAAAATACAATCCCGCCTGCGAATAATCGTATCCTTTCAGGCGGATGCTGCGGCGGTGATGGATTGTAGGATTGTATGGCATTCTTGTTTTTATTTAAAGGCAATTGTTGCCTTAATCTGAAGACAATGGCAGCAGGATAGTCAAATCCACCATCATTCCCCATCAATGCCCCCTCCTATAATGTTCCAATAACAAGTCTCCGCCAAAATCATTTTTTAAGTCGCGGACTACCGTGTGTACATGGTTCGCATTGTTCTGGGTATTATCGTATTCAATAATAATAGTGGGGCCTTGTATGCGATAATATTTGGGGTGCCCTGGTCCATCCTCTCTACTGCCCGCCCAGGAGAATAGCAAGTTTTTTAGGCCTGCTTTTTCAATGTCGGACATCATTGAGGCGGCAAATAAATGGGTGTAGCGTTTTATATAAAGACTGAGCAATTGCATGAATACTGCCTGCTGCTTTGGCGTCATATCAGGATACGATATACCCTTCTTTTCGTTTATAACCGCTACTCTTTTATCAGTAGTCAAAATATCGGCAGGTGCTTCGGCACTTATTACAGCCGCAATTAATTGTTTTTCGTTAAGTGAGTTCACAAGGCTTAATCCCAGGCTTGTTTCATCATGCAAAATTTCTTTGCCTTTTTCAGGGCCGCTTAATACCACCGCAGGGTTTGAACCTATGAAGCCCGGCGTACCGGCCACTATCTTTTTCTGATCGGAAGAAAAATTAAAAGACAGGTGATGCCCGTCAAGACGCCAGCCCCAAACATGCTTGCCATCCGGCTGACCAAAAATGGTAAAGAAATATTTGCCCGTGTCGCGGTAATTATCATCGGCCGCCCTATTTTCCAAAGCTTTTAGTACAACCTCCAGTTGCATAACTGCTCTGGCCTTAGTGTATGCCTCTTTGCTTAGGGCCACTTTCATTAAAGAAAAAGCTGCGGTCTTTTGCTGCTCATTCATTTCATTAATTGATAAACCTTTCCTGTCGGTTTTTGGTACATAACCCCATATATAGCGCTCTGTGGTATCAAAGGGATATACTGCCTGTGCCATTTGTTTTGGTTGGAGCAACTGTATAAAATTGGCTGCCGCCCTGCTCATATCATCGGTTTGCGATTGACTACAGGTAGAGATGAACAACA
>JANPPB010000652.1:0-1884 GCA_031428295.1 Segetibacter sp.
ATCAACAGGACAGCCTCTGGGTGTATTTGGCTCCAGGTCAAATTGGTCAGTTACACCATCACCATCACCATCAGGTAATAAAACCCTTGGTAATTTCATATGCTTAGGTGAGTTCAGCTCATTGTAAACATAGTTGTTCGGATTAAGCCACCATAAAGGCTGAACTCTTTTTGAAGAACTTCCCATGTTGATATTCATGCGTAAGCTAGTAAAGCTTAACAGGTCGTTTGACCTTAATCCTGAAGATATTGCATCAAGGTTATCATCAAAAGCATAAGTAAATCTTTGTTCAATACCGATATTTACTTTGTTACTTAGTTTATGAGCAAAACCGGCTCCACCGCTTATTGCATGTCTTTGAATTTGTTTGCCGTATTTTTCAGTTCTGTTTATATTAGCACGATTACCATTCAATACGCCTCCATCACTTTCATATTCGGTTTTCCTATTACCATCGTTCAATAAGTTTTTCAACCTAGTTCTAATTTCACTTCTTTTTTGAGAACCCGAAGCAAAAATGGGTGCAAAATTATAAGGTTGCTTTTGCGCATTCAAAGCATTTACATCTACATCCATTGAAAGGAAACTATATCCTGCGAAAATGTAAAAATCATTTTTAGGATTTCCTCTATAATGACTAGCATTAAATAATGAGGCGATTAAATCAATATGACCTTGGTGAGCTTTGTTACGGTAATTAGCAACAAAACGATTAGCTCCTGTGTAATTATTCTTCCAAGGATCATTTACTGTGTTTCCAGGAATTCCAGATGCTTCACGTAACCTGTAATCCAATCCAAAATTCATTGATCCAATGTAACCACCTCTAACAGAAAAAGTGTGACCTAAGGACTTTCTTGCAGAAATTCCTGCACCAAATCCAGGACGTGGAGATACATCACCCATAATTAAGGATAAACCTCCTGAAATACCTAACTCCCACTGGTCTCTTGGACGGGCAGGATAAGGGTATTGATTATTCAAAAACTCGCTTTGTTGAGGCATTAACTTTGTGGAAATTTTTGACGAATCTCTCCAATCATATCCTGCGTCACCTTGCTGAGAAAAAACAGCAGAGGTAAACAGGCTTATGAAGCCTAGAATTAAAATGTACTTTTTGCTTGCCATAGAAGTGTTTTATAATATTTGAAATAGAAACCTTTTGTTAAGATGTTTTGCAAAAATATGTAATGACCATGAAATACCAAATTTTTACAATTTAATTTGAACCCATAATCAAATTGTTAAAAAATTGTACCACATTTAAAATGAGTATTTTATAGTAAAAGTTTGCCGGCCAGGGTAGCTAGCACTGTAGAAACTTTTTCTCAACTTAGCATTGTACTTTCCATCAAAAGCGCTGAAGGTATACTTTATCTTGTGACTCTTATTTATGGAATTAGCAACCAGAATTATTAGTAAAGAACTGAAGGAATTTGAAATTCATTTTAAGCAAGCTGTAAAAAGCAATGTTTCTTTGCTTGATAAAATAATGCAATATGTAGTTAAACGTAAAGGCAAGCAATTAAGGCCTATGTTTGTTTTATTAAGTGCAAAATTAGGTGGGGAAATAAATGATAAAACCTTTAGAGCTGCTTCCTTAGTTGAATTATTGCACACAGCCACTTTAGTTCATGATGATGTGGTTGATGAGTCTTTTGAGAGACGAGGTTTTTTTTCAATTAATGCCGTCTGGAAAAATAAAATTGCTGTGCTGGTTGGAGACTATTTGTTGTCAAAAGGATTATTGCTATCACTTGATAACAATGATTTCAAAACATTGCAATTGCTATCTACAGCAGTCAAACAAATGAGTGAGGGAGAGTTGCTCCAAATTGAAAAATCAAGAAATCTAAATCTTAGCGAAGACATTTACTTCGAAAT
>JANPPB010000653.1:0-2699 GCA_031428295.1 Segetibacter sp.
AAAATGGGTAACTGTTTTAGGATCAGCCTTGCCCTTGCTTAGCTTTTTCACTTCGCCAACAAACAAACCTATTAGTCCTTTTTTACCCTTTTTATACTCACTAACCTTGTCGGGCATATTGGTTAATACCTGCTGAACCCAATTGTTGATTTCGTTATCGTCGTTTGTTTGCAACAAGTTTAGGTTAGTCGCAACTTCTAAAGGTGTAGCACCTGCATCGCTACATAAAACCGGTAATATCTTATGCGATGCCGTTGAGAAATTAACTTTTCCATCATCAACCAGGGTAATAAGTGCGGCCAATGTTTGCGGATACAAAGAAAGGTTCGCATAGGTCTTATGATGTTCGTTTAAATATTGTTTTACCGGTCCCAACATCCAGTTAGCGATGGCTTTGTAGTGGTTATTATGTTTGGCTGTCTCAAGAAAAAAATCCGCTTCTGGTTTCTCCTCACACAATTGTTTTGCATCGTAGGGAGTGAGGGCAAAATCGTGCAGCAAGAGGGACAATAGTTCCTCGGGCAACATGCCCAGAGAGCATTTTATATTCTCGATATATGGTTCTGTTAAATAAAATGGTGTAAGATCCGGCTCAGGAAAATAGCGGTAATCGTTTGCTTCTTCCTTGTCGCGTATGCTGAAAGTAGTATCGGTATCGGCATCAAAACTGCGTGTTTGTTGGGTAATCTTTTCACCACGTTCTACCATCTCTATCATCCGCTCAATCTCAAACTCAATGGCCTTTTTTACGTTGCGGATAGAATTTAAATTTTTAACCTCCACTTTAATTCCAAGGGCTGTTTCGCCTTTTAATCTTATAGAAACGTTGGCATCGCAGCGCAGGCTGCCTTCCTCCATATTGCCATCACACACACCAATCCAGCGAACAAGTTTTCGTACTTCAGTTACATATTGAAAGGCTTCTTCCGCAGTGTTCATATCAGGCTCTGTAACAATTTCAATCAGTGGAACACCGGCACGGTTTAAGTCAACGCAGGTATAATCCGGGTCAGCATCATGTATGCTTTTACCGGCATCTTCTTCCATGTGAATGCGATTCAATTGTACCTTTTTTTCGCCCTGCGATGTTCTTATGATTACGTACCCTCCCTGGCAAATAGGTGTTGTGTGCTGCGATACCTGGTAACCCTTTGGCAGGTCAGGATAAAAATAATTTTTTCGGGCAAAATAATTGAAACGTTCAATATTGCAATGACAGGCAAGGCCCATTTTTATGGCATACTCAACTGCTTTCTTATTGGTTTTAGGCAACGTACCGGGGTGACCCATAGTTATGGCACTGATATGGGTGTTGGGTTCGCCGCCAAATGAAGCGCTGTCCCCACAAAATAATTTGCTTTTTGTGGCCAGTTGAGCATGTACTTCCAGGCCAATTACCGCCTCATATTTTGTGTTTGCATCCATTGTTGCTGTGGGTCTATTACCTCTTCTTTTTAAAGATTGTAAAGGTATTAGTTTACGGGTAAAAGATGAGCCCGCATGGTGGGCAATAAGCTGTTAAACATTTTACCTGTTGCACTGCTATTTGGTTATTGGTAAAACCGGGTCGTTTAATTAGGTATGGGAGCAACCAGTTTGTAAAAACGAAATAGATTTCCTCTACCATATGATCGTCCCTCCGGGACTTTAATTTATTCATTTCTCATTTGCTACTATATGGTCGTCCCTCCGGGACTTAGCCTTTCTTTATTTTTGTATTTGCTACCAAAGGGTCATCCCTCTGGGACTTACTTTTCTTTTATGTCTCATTTGCTAACAAATGACCGTACCTGTACGATACATTACTTACAAATCTATTCTCCCTATTACCATGCGAAACGGCCTTTGGTAGAAAAGAATATAAGCAATTTCTTACAAGCCCCCTCGGGGCGAACATATGGTAGTAGTAGAATGAGATTGATATTTCCAGTCCCATCGGGACGGGCTATTGGTTGAAGGAAATAAAATTAACTTCAAGACCCTAACAATAACTCCTAAACGATTATCTAAAATCAGAGTACTTAGCTTGACTAATAGGCACTGATTAGTTACAAAAAAAGCCGCCCTTTTACCGGCGGCTCCATGCTTTATTTTAATGACTATTACAGGTCAGCAGTCTTAAGTTTCTTTGGTATTTTAATTTCGGCAGATTGCGTTTTGCCATTCCTTTTAAAATCAACTTTTACAGAGTCTCCTTCCTTTAAATCTTTCAACTGGGTTTTCAGGTCATCTACTCCTTCAACTTGTTTGCCGTTAATGCCGGTAATTACATCTCCCTCTTTAAAACCTGATTTTGATGCGGGAGAATCATCATCCACATCGTTCACTTTTACTCCTGTGCCTTCTTCAACATCCTGTATTTGCATACCAATTTTTGGCTTACGGTTCCAGGAGAACATGTTACCATTAAGCGAAGGCCCGTAAGCCCTTTCTGGCATTTCGAACTTAAAATTATTATCGTCTAAATTAAAATTGAACGACATATTCTTATTCTCACCCAATGTTGCCAACACTTTATCTTCTTTGCCATTACGTTTGTAGGTAATGTCAACTTTATCTGAAGGCTTATGTTTGCTGATGGCTTCCATTAAATCCTCAGGTGTTTCAATGGCCTCTTTTTCAACCTTTGTAATAATATCATCTTTTTTTAAACCGGCTTTTTCTGCAGCGCTTTCTTTGGCTACTGTTATAACCTTAGC
>JANPPB010000654.1:0-1973 GCA_031428295.1 Segetibacter sp.
GAAATATGTTCAGGGTGTTAATAACCAACGCCTCGAAAGCATTATTAAAGGAGCGATTGCTTATGCCGGACCATCGGCCAAAATATTTACAATAGGTTGGTGCTTTGGAGGCATGTGGAGTTTACAGGCATCTATTTTAGCGGGTAAACAGGGTGCAGGTGGGGTAATGTATTATGGAAGACCGGAGACGAACATCGAAAAGCTTAAGATGATCAATGCGGATATTATTGGCTTTTTTGGAAACAAAGACCGCAGCCCTTCACCGGAAATGGTAGCAGCCTTTGAGAAAACAATGGCCGGGGCAGGTAAAACTTTGATCACCAATAAATACGATGCAGGTCATGGATTTGCCAATCCCAGCAATCCAAGTTTTAATAAAGATGCAAAGGAAGATGCTCATACCAAGACGATCAATTTTTTAAAGTCGAGGATGTAAGAAGCATTTGTTGTGCTATTGAGGATTAGCATTGTGAAACTTACATGCCGCTTGTAATCTTTTTGTAGCTGGCTACCAGGCCTCTTATTAATGAAGAACTGAAGCCACGATGTTCCATTTCGTTTAGACCGGCAATGGTACAACCTTTGGGGGTGGTCACCTTATCAATTTCCTGTTCGGGATGGGTATGACGTTGCAAAAGTAATTCTGCTGCGCCTTTAACTGTTTGAGCTGCTATTAAAGATGCGGTGGCTGCATCAAAGCCGATTTCAATTCCACCCTGGATGTTTGCCCGAATGTAGCGCATAGCAAACGCAGTTCCACAGGCGCCTAATACCGTTGAGGCATCCATCAATTTTTCATCAATGGTTACTGACTTACCAAGTTGATTAAACATCTCTTTTACGTAATCTATCTCTTCGGCAGATGCATGCTGGTGGCAGATACAGGTCATGCTTTCGCTAATAGCTATTGCGGTATTGGGCATGGCCCTGAAGACAGGTATTTGCTTCCCGATCATGCCGTCGATGTCTGTGATGAATACACCGGTTACTACAGATACAAGGGCATGCTTGCCTTCTACCAGCTCATCTTTTATAGCCAGTAAAATTTCCTGCAACTGAAAAGGCTTTACAGCAAGTATAACAACATCAGCAAAGCGTACTGCATCAATGTTGTTGTCCGAAACACCCACCCCTTTATCCATTAATCCCTGTAAGGTGGAAACATTGCGTTTGGTTATCATGATATCCTGCGGTATAATAAAACTACTGCTTATTAACCCTTCGGCTATTGCAGTACCTAAGTTTCCTCCGCCTATGATGGCTATTTTTTTCATTTAAACTTCAGTTGTTTATTATCTGAGACCCAATAATGTTTTATACCTAATTCCTTAAAAAATGCTGTTATATGCCCAATTGTCTTTCTAATGTCCTCATCATCAAGATGAGCTATTGCAAATAATGAATTGGGATGAAGAACTTTATCATGCAAAGTTTTTACTAACTCTTAAAAAGATGGATTATTAAATTTTAGTTTAAGGCATATCTCATTCATTCCTCCATTGCCTTTGTAATTCCAAAGGATCACCAATCCAATTAAATTTACCAAAGTATTTTTTGGCATTGAAAAGCTTTTTCTTAGGTTTTAACTTCTTCAAAAGGATATCAATTTCTTTCCTGGTCATACCCTTAGTTATAACAATTGTCATAAGTATAATTGAGAAGTTAGTACATTTCTCCCTTTGCCAGGTAGTTCCTTACATAGTCCTCCACTCCTTCTTCCAAACCATAAAACTCTTTTCGATACCCTGCATTTTGCAGCTTTTGCATATTGGCTTCCGTAAAATATTGATACTTGTCCCTTATGTCTTCGGGCATATCGATAAATTTTATAAAAGGCTCTTTATCCATACCGGTAAACGTCGCTTTCACAAGGTCTTCGAAAGTTCTGGCTTTGCCTGTACCCAAATTATAAAGACCCGATTGCAATTTCGCCGTTTCAACATTTTGAATTTTGAATTTTGAATTTTGAATTT
>JANPPB010000655.1:0-1960 GCA_031428295.1 Segetibacter sp.
ATTTTGGGCAGGCGGGATGTACCGCAGGATCTTGATGAAATGAAACAATACAACATTCCGGAAATTGACCTGGTGATTGTTGACCTCTACCCTTTTGAGGAAACGCTGGCCAATACTTCGGATGAAAAAACGATTATTGAAAAGATTGATATTGGTGGCCCGTCTATGATACGTGCAGCAGCAAAAAATTTTAGAGATCTTTTGGTGGTTGCGGCTAAGGATGACTACGAAGATTTGACAAAATTATTGACGGATCAGGGTGGTAGCACCACCATAGATCAACGTAAAAAGTTTGCGGCAAAGGCATTTGAAATTGTCATGAATTATGACATTGCGATCAGCAATTATTTTAACCCGGAAGACACATTTATTTCTATAAAAACATCGGTTAAACAAGTGCTGCGTTATGGTGAAAACCCCCACCAGCAGGCAATTTTTTATGGCGATCTTTCAAAGTTGGTTACCCAATTGCATGGCAAAGAAATATCGTACAACAACCTTGTTGACATTGATGCGGCCATTCAAATAATTAAAGAATTTACTACTGATAATGATTCTGTCAGCCAGGCAACATTTGCTATAATAAAGCATACAAATGTTTGCGGTATAGCACAGCGACCCACCGTTAAAGAAGCCTGGGATTTTGCGCTTGCCGGCGACCCTGAAAGTGCTTTTGGTGGTGTTTTGGTTTGCAGTACTGCCATTGACAAAGCAACGGCCGAAGCCATTAATGAACTGTTTTTTGAAGTACTAATAGCACCGGCTTTTGCTGAGGAGGCCCTCACTATTTTGAAAAGTAAGAAGAACCGCATTCTATTAGTTCTTAAGTTAAATGCATTGCAAAGCAGTCAACAATTTAAATCGATGGCCAACGGAGTTTTGAGCCAGCAAAACGATGAAGGCAATTTTATAGAATGGAAACAGGTGGGCGGCAGAGCAACCACTGATGCCGAAAACAAAGATTTGGAGTTTGCAAACCTGGTGTGTAAGCACTTAAAAAGTAATGCAATCGCCATCATAAAAAACAGGCAATTGGTTGGTAAAGGTTGCGGCCAAACCAGTCGCATTGATGCCCTGCGCCAGGCTATAGAAAAGGCTAAGCAATTTAAGTTTGACTTGCATGGTTCAGTGCTTGCATCTGATGCATTTTTTCCTTTTAATGATTGTGTGCAGATAGCTCATGCAGAAGGTATTGAAGCATTTGTGCAACCGGGAGGGTCCATTAGAGACAAAGACAGTATTGAATATTGTGTAGCGAATAATCTAGCTATGGTAATTACAGGCATGCGTCATTTTAAGCATTAAATATTGGTCTTCAAAATCAAAAATTTCTTTCTAAAAACTGTTGATACATTTGGCGCCATGCAATCTGCAAAGGTTCTTCGGTAAGCAAATGGTTGTGAAAGATGGTGATGAAAATTCCGTTGAATTGTTTGGTCACGGCACAATATTGCTCTATTTCACTCAATGCTTTTTCAGGAGAAAATTTTTGTTCGAACAAGGAGTTGGCTTCCATGTAACAAAATGGATAGACTGTTAAATCAGTTTGTTGTTCGGTTGATAAATCATACCACGGAAACGGCATACAATAAGAAGCTCTAAAGCCATTAATGCTTCCATAGCCCATTGAAAAGTCTTTATTAATTTCTGCATGTAAAAGTTGCCGGTAGGTTTCAGGTAAAGACATTCGAATATAATGGTGCCTGCTGTTTTTAATTTTTTTGCCTGCTATTTTTTGCAGGTATTCAAGTTCTTGTTGCAACAACTCCGGCTTATCGCCACTTTGCCACGAGGGGTGAATGCCAGCAGCATACATAACCGAAAGCTTGCTAATTAATAGTTGAAAATACTTGCTTTTAGGGCTAATGTTCTTATCGTACTTGCCGGGCTTAGCTGCCACTAAAAAGAAATAGATTGGCTGTAAAGCATGCTGCTCGTGCAAGCTATCCAGCCATTCATA
>JANPPB010000656.1:0-7451 GCA_031428295.1 Segetibacter sp.
GATGAACCCTGCACCAATCTTGACACTGCAGGCATTGAACTCTACCATAGGCTGATTGAAAAATATGCCGGTGGCAAAACTGTAATTGTTAGTAGCAATGATGTGCAGGAGTATAGCTTTTGTAAATCCATTATAAATATCCTCGACTATAAGTAATTACAACTTTTGGGTAAGGAGTTCTGAGATTACGTCAAAAAACCAAAGCAACTGTAACAAAAATTAGCCCAACCACTATTTCCTTACCAGCACCTTTATTTTAAAAGGAAAGTAATAAAGAATAAATACTATGCAGATTATGCTTCATTTGAAAATGCTGTTGACACTTTTTTCCAGACATTTGAACAGAGAAGAGCAGATATGAAATCTTTGTTGAATTTTAAATTCGGGATTATTAAAGCAAATTAGTATATCTCCTGTTCAGCAACTTACTGAGCTTTAACCAGCTTGCTTAATTCCTGCGTAGCAGAAATATTTAGATATCGGGAACAAAGTGCCTATTCCTCCATTCCCACTATAAGTATTGTAAATATGGTTAACATTGGCAGACCAGAAATTGCTTGCGGCTCCACTATCTAATTGCACCCAGGCCGTACCATTAAAGTAATAATAACCGGGTGTATTATCTGTCTGATAGATAAGCACGCCTGTAGCAGGAGAAGCAATCAAATTTCGCTGGCATTGTAACATTCGTGGTGTTAACAAGCCTTTGTTAGTTCTGCCTACTTCAAGCAGGGCACTTGCATGGGGAGTTGTTGTGCCAACACCAATATTTTGGGAATATTCCGTAGACAAGGTGATGGTGATAATTAACAAACTAAGGTTTAAAGAATGATGAATTATTCTTTTTTTCCATAGCACAGTTTTAACTGTTGTGAATTCACTAAATATTCAATGCCAGACCTATATCGCATGGGTTATCTTATCAGTAAAAAAGTCTAATTTTTCTTTCTCGCTTTAAATGGTCGTTCTCTTTTCTTCATCCTATTTATTTGCAGCTATAATGCAACTATATCTGCAACCGGTGGCATTCCGTTTTATAAATACGAAGTGTTATCTGGCGCATTACCAAACGGGCTTACTTTAAATAGTTTTAGTGGTGCTGTCTCAAGAAACTTCAACGCAAACAGGAACTTACTCTTTCACTATCAGGGTTACTGATTATGACAATAAATTTTTTGATAAAATTTTTTCAATAACAGTTATTGTTGTGTATCCTTTTACCGGAAGCAGCGAATGGAATACCGCTGCACAGGAGCAACAACCTTATACCGCCCAATACCATTACTATCAACATGAAAGTGATTATTAATCATGCAGCAGGCGGGCATTTACAGGAAACCTGGTGGTACAACTACAACCCGGAGGTAAACTATTTGTGAAGACGGGGAAGATTGTAAATGTAAAGAAGCCTTAATCTGAATGGTTTTACTGCTAATAAGTTTTGGTATTTCAAGACCTCAAAATCAGCAATGAGGAATTAATTTTCTGCCTTGGCGGTTGTCTAAATTGGTAAAATTGTAACCACAACAACAAGGAGGCACAGCGATACCACTGCGTAAATCTCTGTGATACTCCTTGTCTATGTGTTACTGGTGTTTGTGAAATTCCAAATCATCTGAGTAGATCAAATTCACCCTTATTCAAAAAATTCCTATTAAACTTCAGCAATCTTCCACAGTAATACCCAAAATATTATCTAATAAATTTAACCAGGTATTGATTTGAAATAGTTATAAGATTTGCAATGTATGTTCCCTGAGAAAGTATTGGCAGATGTAGTACCTGCTCGGTATAACCTGTACTCCATTGTATATTGGCGTGGTACACTTGTTTTCCGTTTACATCAAATATTTTTAATGTGCCTTTAGCGTTGTTAGTAGATTCAATACCAATCTTTAAATTATTGCCTTTAACAGGATTGCCCACAATTTCAAAAGAGAATTCTTTACCATAAACCGGTAACTTTTTGGTTTCTGTGTAAGTAAATTTACCATCCTTATCTACCTGCTTAATTCTGTAATAAACAAAAGCCCTGCCTTGTTTAGAAAAATTTAAATCCTGGTAGCTATAAACATTTTTTTCGGTGGAGATGACTTTCGTAATATGTGAAAAGTTTCTGCCATCATTAGACATCTCAACTTCAAAATAATCAATGTCTATTTGGTTGGCCACCTCCCACTTAATTAATGCATTACCGTTTTGCCTTTGCAGCCAAAAACCAATCCATTTAAGCGGCAGCAGATTGGTTCCCGCAGAAACAGAAGAGTAACCACCATAGCCTAACGGGCTATTTACAACAGTGCCACCTGTAGTGGTATAAAACATTGCGGTCTGATTGGTTTTATCACTGCCTGTAGCAAACTCTGTGTAAAAATTATAGTTGCCGTTTTCGGAGCCTGCACCACTTGTGGTAATACCATTTGGCAACTGCACTAAGCGTATATCTGCAAGGGCTCCAACATTGCCTGCAAATGAAATTTCTGCTACTACATCTTCGGTATTAATTGTATAGTTTTTGGTAGTGGTAAGCGTAGGCACCGACATGTTGATGAGGTATATATAATCGGTACCATAAAGGGCTGTTTGAAACAGTGCAATGGTATTAAAAAATGCACTGTAATTGTTAGTCATGATACTCATAGTAGGGCGGGTACCAACAGACTGCGGTACGGCAATGGTGAACTGTATGTTGGCGACTTTATCGCTGTAATTGGCAGATGGCTTTATAGCACAAACTACACTGGTAGAAGTGCTGCCCGGCTTAATTGTGCCCTGAAAGATTTGGGCATTTGCATTCACCAATAAAAAGAAGCCAATGAGTGTAAGTAATATTCTATTCATAGTATTTTTTTAGAATAAATTATGGGGTAATGATTTGTTGGGTAATAACGGTTGAACTGTTGCCAGCCAATACATTTGTCAGCAACACAGAATGATCGTTGGACGGGCCGGTATACCGGACATTGCCATTCATGTTTAAATCTCCACTGCTGTAAATGCTGGATAAAACCGCGCTGCTATTGCCCGATAGCGCTGTAGAAAGCAGGTAACTATGATCGTTGGAAGGGCCTGTGTAGCGCGATGTATTGTTGCTGCTGGCATTGCCGGCCCACAATATTTTAAAGGCACCGGAAGTATAAAATGCAGATGCATCACCAAAAACCTGGTTGTCGGTAGCCGATGTAAAATCAAACTTATTGGCTGCAGTAGGATTAGCCACACTGAGTGTTTTTGTATAATTAACAATATCGGCAGAAAGCCCTAAATGATTGCGGTGACGAACAGTAATCACATACCCTGCCCCAACCAGGTTTTTGAAGTACAATGGGTTTACACCATCCACGTCCACAATGTCTCCATCCTTTTGTACAAAGGCACTCCTTGTTTGCATTAATGTACCGGATGCATTTCTTAACTCCACAAAAACCCAGTCAACAATGTTGTCGTCCGCATTGGCCTGTGCGGCAAATACGTTTGCATTCGCTACCTCCGTTACCGCATTGTTTGTATGCGAAAAAAACGAAGTATACGGAGCCGTTCTGTAAGGGTCACTTAATGGAATTAAATTAAGCGAACGCAATGCATCCGTCATTTTTCCGGTACCATCAAAAGCCCCCTGCAATAAAACTTTTGCATTCATCAAAACAAATTTATTCATGGCATATAAGTCTGTGCCGGTAGCTACACTATTAAAAGTAACAGTGTTGGATGTAGTATTCATAGTATTGTTGGTGAGCGACCAGTTGGTGCCATCGTAGCGAAGGCCATTCAAAAAAGCTTCTGACCCAGCATAACTATTCGCATCGTCGTAAGTAGTAGTTATATCGACTGCTCCGCCCGTAATATTTGTATATGATGTCTTCCAGTAAGCAGTAAGAAAATCTTCAGAACGAATGGGTTTTTTGGGATGAGATACGGGTACGATTAATCCACTAACAAAGGCACCACTACCAAAAGTATTGCCACTAAGATCGTATTGCAATGGCAGGTAAACATTCGATTTACCAATGGGTAAAATATAACTTCCCACTGCGGTCACTTCTTTACGCACCTGGCCAATATCATTGGTCTCTATATATTTTCCTGCACCCGCTCCAGTAAATGTTGCCGAAGGTGAAAAAGTAAAATTATTTACGCCAGCCATTATACGGCCATTCGTAAAAAGCAGGTTTGAAGAAAGTTTCATATTTCCTATTAAGGTGATGTTGGCGGCGTTATTAATTTCTAAAACAGGTATAGCATAACCATTCATATTTATTTCCTGGTTGCTTGTGCCATTCATTACAATTTTTCCTGGCCCCTGAATATCGGTGGTGCTTGAAAAATTTCCCTGAACAGTTACCACTGCACCGCTTTCTAAGTATAATGTAGCGCCATTAATTACCAGTTGTGCATGTATATTTTGGAATGCCATCAAGACAACCCATGTAGCAGTAAGCATGTATAACTTTTTCATACAAACAGTTTATTTTAAAAAAATATGTGATGCCAAAATCAACTTTATTAAAAATATAGATTTAAATTAATTAAAAGTAATAATGCATAAATCCTAAGACCATAACTGTTACCGCTCTGCGATAAATATAGCGGGGTAAAAATAGGTTTATCGGCATCACCTTGCGTTAACTTGTTCTAAAATAAATTCATATAAAACTAAAGTGGTTATTAACGCAAATTTTTTATTTTAATATCTACTTACCGGTAACCGTAATTTTGTAACCCGGCTTGACAGTTAATGTTGCTCCCTGGCCTATCGTTACACTTTTAACTATTGTATTTGAGTTCAATATAACGTTGCCGCTGTTAATGATGACATCGGTATTGGCATCAGGTACTTTTCCGGAACAGCTCCAGTTAAAGGAGTTTTCCCATGCATTGTTGATATAACCATTCCAAAAATCAGATATCTTAAGCTGAACGGGATTACTGATATAACCATCTACCAAACATCTGTATTCGGTGCCGGAGATCTTGCCGGAGATTTTATTTAACTGAAGGTTTCGGGAATTTGACCCCGTATATGTACTGTCATCTTCAACATTGATATATCCCTGCGTTGTATTAACCTGCCATTGGTAAGTGTTGCCTGTAGTATCAGCTTTTAAAGTAGCATCACCTCCCGGACAAATACTTACAATACCCGTTTTGCTGGTATTTACATTTGAACCGAGTTTGGCGATGAATATATTGGTTTGAGTTGAATTAACAGAAATATCAGTGAATTGGGCGGCGGTATTAAAAGTGCCTGCTATATAACTGTTTTCGTTTGCATCTATGCCAATGTCATATACAAGGTCATTTATTTCTCCACCTCCTTTCTGCAACCACAGCAATTGTCCGTAACGGTCATACTTCGCTATAAACACATCATTATCTCCATTGCTATTCAATGTGTTTGGGCCAAATATAGCCGAGCCATTGAAGGTACCGGTTATATAACTGTTGCCAACAGCGTCCGTTATAATTCCGGTACTTCGGTCATCAAATTGCCCGCCACCGGTTTGAACCCAAATCAATTTATTGGATGAGTCATACTTTGCTATAAAAATATCAGTACCACCGTTTGAACGTAATTTTGAGGTTCCAATAGTGATTGTGTCAGCATATTTACCCGTGATATACTTGTTTCCAAATGCATCTATTGACATACCTTTTATTTCCTCACCGTTACTTATCCGATTCAAACCAATCATTCTTACCTTAGACAATGCTTCTCCATTTGCATTATATTTTGTTATAGAACTTTCTCCGGCGAGATAAAAATCAGTAATCTTATCGGCCTGAATGTTTGAACCATTTTGTACTCCTACTTTAGACCACAATGTTTGGCCTAATGTATTATACTTTACTATATATGGTTTTCCATAATTAGAGGTTGGGAGAGACTGACCTGCTATAAATGCAGTAGAATTACTTGTTCCATAGTATTGCCCTGCTACATATACATTCCCATTCTTATCCGCGTTGATGGCAGTGGGTGTTTCAAAAGAACTTCCCTTACCTAAATCCTTGGCCCATACAAATTGTCCTGAAGAATCGAATTTTGCGATGTAACTATCGCTGGTCCCTGATGTGTTGTATGAATTTATAAACACAACTGACCTTGCAGCGGGGTTTCCAATAAAAACGTTGCCCCGGTAATCCCCGGCTATATAACAATTGCCCTGAGAGTCTATTGTCAAAAGAACTCCCTGAAAATCACCAAAAGCAGCGGCTTCACGGTCTCCGATTTTCCTTGCCCATATTAATTTTCCTGTGTTTGAATACTTGGCAAGAAACATAGCTGCAGTATTTGTGTTGCTGGTAAGTGTTGTATCCCCAAAAGCAGCAGTACCTGTAAAATAGCCTGTTACATAATTATTGCCCGCACTGTCTGTGGTCATATCAAGGCCAGGATTGTAATCTGAATTTAATTCTCCCTGTTTCTTTGCCCATACCCAATCTGGTGGGGTGCCGGGTGCCGAAGGGTAAAGAAGAAAATTAGAACTTGTAGTACTTGTTCCGGCCGGAGAAGTAATAGTAATAACACCCGTGGTTGCACCTGGGGGTACTGCCACTGTTAACTCAGTGGACGAGTTACTAATGAAAGTACTTATGGTTGCTCCGTTGAATTTTACGGTTTCAATTCCCGAAAGATTAGTGCCTGTAATGTTTAGTACAGTACCTGCTACACCTGCCGCAGGTGAGAAACGAATATTGGCAGGAGCTCCGGAACCAATTTTGGATATAATCCTTCGAATCGACGAAAATACATTCTCATTTGTCCCTATTTGACCCATTTTGCCGGTTGATACACCATATTGTGCTGATACGTAGGTATTCCCAAATTTATCATAACCCATAGACAAACCGAGGTCATAAGGTTCAGTACTTCCGGCTTGCTGCACCCATATCAATTTACCTGAAGAGGTGTATTTGGCTACATAAATATCACCTCCACCTGCACTGGTTAAAATAGTACGGCCAAATGAAGCCATACCTTTAAATCCACCAGTCAGGTAAATGTTTTTTAAAGAATCTACTGCTATGCCGTAACCCGCAGTACTGTTTTGCCAAATCACTTTTCCTGAAGAATCATAACTAACTGTGCCAAAGGAGCCGGTAACATAACTGTTGCCATTAAAATCTGTTGCTATACCTCTACTTGTACCGGTAAGAGGTTTAGTCCAGGTAACAATTCCGGCAGAATTATATTTAGTAAGAAAAGTATTAAAACCAGTTACATAGCTGTTTCCCAAAGTATCAACAGCTACAAAACCCCCGGCACCCTCTGTTTTCACCCATAACAGACCTCCTGCAAAATTGTATTTAGCAATAAATGACCCAGAGTTGCCACTGAAGGTAACAGTAGTATTTTCAAAGGTAGTTGGTCCATATAAATTGCCTGTAACATACACATTGCCTAACTTGTCAACATCTATTCCTGCGCCAGAAGTTGTTGCAGTGCTGAA
>JANPPB010000657.1:0-3283 GCA_031428295.1 Segetibacter sp.
ACCATGGCTGCTGCTATGGCTCCATAGGCGGCAGCAAGCGTATAGCTTCCAAAAGTACCATCAGGTTTTATGCTTTGCAGGTTCCAGGCGTTGCTCCAGTTGGCATGCCATACATCGCCTTTGGCCAAAATAAGCCCAAAAATAATGAGGCCGAAAAGGCTCAAAAGCTTGGTTAACGTAAACGTGGTTTGAATGGCCTTGCCCCCTTTAACTCCACGTGTATTAATGTAGGTAAGCAACACAATTATTACAATGGATAATAATTGCGCAGGCGAAATTTTGATAAAGCCCAAATTGACGGCAACAAGATCTTCGCTAAACTGCGGAATTAGGTATGCTGTAAATTTTGCAAAGGCTACACCTACTGCAGCAATGGTAGCTGTTTGAATTACAGAGAAAAAACTCCATCCGTATAAAAACCCAATGAGTGGGTTATAGGCTTCTTTTAAATAAACGTATTGACCACCGGCTTTGGGGTACATGGCACTTAACTCGCCATAGCTGAGGGCAGCAGTAAGGGTCATAAACCCCGTAATGAGCCAGACTACAATCAGCCAGCCCGCACTGCCCACATTTCGGGTAATATCGGCACTAACAATAAATATCCCGGAGCCTATCATACTACCTGCTACAATCATAGTAGCATCTAATAATCCTAAAGTTGGTTTAAAAGCAGCTGTTGGTTTACTATCCATTGTATAAATTTAAAAATCCCGTTGCACCAAAGGCGCAACGGGATGAAGATAAGCAAATGATTGAAAGGCTAATATTGAAAACCGCTGACAGATTAAGATACCCGTTTAGCTTTCAAAATCCAAGTAATAAATTTTATTTTAGTTACCGCAGAAATCATTAACCGATGAAGAGTGACCCTTAATTTTTCTTTTTGTAAGCTGCATTCAATCCTTCCAAAACAGGGTTGGTTATATCGAAGCGAACGTCCTTATAATAGATGGTCCCCGGTTGGTGAGCCAGTATGTATGAGTAGCCTTTGTCCTTATTAAATTCTTTTAAATAGTCTTCTATCTTCTTGTTTACATCCTGCATTTTCTTAAAGCTGGCATCCTGAAGCTCGGCACCCATTGCCTGCTCTTTATTTTGAATAACTTTTTGCTCCTGCATTAAATCCTGCTGCATAACGCCTTGCTTTTCCTGCGACATGGTTTGTGCCTGTTGCTGAAATTTATTTACTTTATCCAGGTAGCTACGTTTCATGGTATTTAACTGATTGGTCAGTTGCTGTTCCTTTGCCTTCAATTCAGTTCTCACATCTTTCAGGTACTCATAATTGTTTTCGATAGAGTCCATTTCGAAATAAGCTATATTAAACGAACCCGGTTCGGTTGCAACAGGCTTATTGGTAGTTACTGCAACAGATTTTGCAGGCGAATTTGAAAAATGGAGGTAAAACAGTACTCCCACAAGTATTAACAACAAAAAGTTGAAGCCAACTAATAAATTTTTATTCATGAAGATTTTTTAATGCGGCAAAGTAAATGGAAAGAAGAGAATAAAAATGTTAATCTCTGCATTGGATATTCATAGGATTGTTTTGCGATCCCGGTGTTGCCATCATGTGTCAAAATGGAAAATTTACGGGTAATTCATAGAAGCTGCTTCTCCCCATAATTGTAAAAGCAAACATTCGGCTGTTTTAATTATTGGTTGAACTTGAGACATAGCTATATTCGTCAATCAAGGCAATTACTCCTTATTAAAAATTTTAAATAGCATGATAAAGACAATAACTTTTTTGGTGGCCCTTGTATGTGCACTTACTTCGGTTGCACAAAATTTTGAAGGAAAAATCACCTTCACTAACACGTACGAAAGTAAAATGCCAGGTGTCTCAGATGAACTTTTGACGAAAATGATGGGTTCGACACAACTGTACTTTATAAAGGATAAAGAATATAAATCTGAAACAAACGGCTCCCTGCTTATGTGGCAGCTTTATGTAGGCGCCGACAATAAATTGTACAACAAGCTATCTAACTCTGACACACTAATGTATTATGATGGGGCTTCTAACAGCGATGAAATAATTAAAGCGGAACTGAAAAAAAATGCTGCAGAAATATTGGGTTATATGTGTGACGAATTAGTACTTACCTGCAAAAGCGGAACTCAAATATATTATTTCAACTCAAATATTTCAATTGATCCAACTCTTTACGAGAACCATAAGTTTGGTAATTGGTACGACATTATTTCCAGAACAAAAGCTCTTCCACTTAAAGCTATTTTAGTTAACCCCCAGTTTACTTTTACAAGCACTGCAATATCCATACAACCTATACAATTGGCTAAGGAATTTTTTACGCTACCTACCGGTGCAATAACAAAGAAAAGTGTTCAATAATGAAACTTCAGAAACACAACATTGGAGGATTTTTATGAAAACTAAGATTTTACTTTTTGTTATCACTTGTTGTGCAGCCCTGGTGCTTTATGTTCTTGCAAATGTTCATGGATAAAACTATCATTCACTCTGTAAACAGCCTTTGTAAAAAATGATCATTGTCATTGATCAATGAATTGAAGCTTTCCATCCCATTCATATTCTCCTCTAAGTCCCAAAAAACTCCATCATCCTTATCCACGTACTCTCTTTTGTTTCTATATCCGTATAGATAGACCAAACCTGTTCTTCTGTAAACATGCTAACTCTCTGACCCGCCATATTCGATAATTGAAAGAAAAATAATGCCCTCTCCATAGTATTTCTATGCAGAGCTTTAGAAATAAATTCGGTATATTTAAACTTACCTTTTTTTAAACCATTTATTTTCCGTCAGCTATGAAAAAAATATTACTCCTAACCACACTGTTGGTTTTAATACTTGTTTCTGGTTACGCTCAAACAGATAGATTTTGGTCTGCAAACTTTCAAAGCCGCAGCAGTATAACAACTGACAAAGCAGTTTCAAGACAGTCCTACCCCACCGACATAAAATTATTCCGGCTAAACTTTTCGCCTTTTCAGCAGGTGTTGTTATCTGTAGTTGGCAAACAGGCTACAAACAAGTCGGCAATCATTTCAATACCAAATGCTGCCGGCATACTTGAAGAATTTACCGTTGTTGAAGCTTCGAACTTTGAAGCTGCCTTACAGGAAAAATTTCCTGATATACGATCCTTTTCAGGCAAAGGCATTACAGACAAGTCAGCTACTTTAAAGCTCAGCATTTCTCCCCAGGGCGTACAAACCATGGTTTTCAGGAGTGGAGCAGATGATGAGTTTATTGAGCCTTATTCAAAAGATCATACCATTTATTCAGTT
>JANPPB010000658.1:0-5895 GCA_031428295.1 Segetibacter sp.
CTTTATTAATTTACCCACAACCATTTTTTTAGAAGGTATTGTAAGAATTATATGATAAGGAAACGTTGCAGCCTGCCCATCCTCTGTCAGCTATTTTACAGTAATATTAGCTGTCTTATAAATTCTATCTCCATTAATTGAAATGCCTGTTATGGTTATTACATAGGTTGCCGGCATATCGGCGGTAAAAAAATCACACGTTGCCTTACCATTGTTGTCGGTTACCATGTCGCCGTTCCAGTAGAGTGTGCTGCGCACATCAGCATTTTTTGAATTCTTAATTTGCTTGATTGTATAATCGGGCATTTCGAAAACAGGCGGCACGTGAAAACCCTGCGGATAGATCGTTTTTAATGCAACACCTGAGGCCACATTTGTAGATTTGGAGGTAGTTACTATTTCTATAATGCCATGACCTCCCCTAACGCCATATCCACCACCTTCAGCATTTGTTAATACCTTGATATACTCAATTTCATTGGTGGAAAGATTTTTTAAATAAGCCAGCACCGGGCTTACTTCAGAGGGGTCGCCTTCGGGCAATGGTACCTGCACACCGTCCACTATTACATTAGGCTCATCAGTAGGCGAAGGTCCAAACCGGTTAGGACCACCTGCCATTAAATAACCTCCCACTAAATGCATTTTACCACTTCTCAATACAGCCTGCCCAACATTATTATAGCCACCTCTCTTCAACATTTCCTGTGTTATGGTATTGGAATTAGTTTTGTTTTTTACATTGGTAATTACCGTTGCAGGTAGTAACCAATGTTTTTGTAAACCTGGCACTATTGTATCACGATAGTATTGTATTATTCTATTTTCCCTGGGTAACTGTCCTACAACAAATTTTTCTTTTACAGCATAAGGTTTTTTAATATCCTGAAGCGCTAAGGTGTCCATCAAAATGGCAAACTCCTGTTTTTCACCCATTAAACTATTTACCTGTAAAGTAAATTTGGTGCTATCATCATGGTCGGGTAAATGAAAAGTAAACCTGCCATTTGCATCTGTGGTGTCTTGTATAAAAAATGCAGCACCTTCACCCGACATTAACACTACCTCCTTATTTGGCAAAGCCTGTTTTTTGCGGTCAGTTACTATACCCGTAATAGCAAAAGGATCTTTTATTATTATTGAAGAAATATTCTTTACACTTTGTACCTCCATTACATTTTGTACTCTTCCATTTTGCGCCAGCATGTGTAGGTCTGCCTCAACAGGTGAATAATTTTTATAGGGTTCTTTATAAAAATAATTTGTTGTGTCGGCAATCCGGCTATCAACAACCGATACAGACAGCGTAGCGGGTAATGGTTTGCCGGCAGCATCTGCAACTTCAATGTTTAATCTTACATTTTCTCTAGCCAAATAGGTTTGACTACCGGTAGTAATATTTACAACTGCATCTTTTTTATCAATGTAAATATTTCTTTCACTTACTAGTTGTTTTTGAGGGTTGAATAATAACAGACTTGCAACACCACCCGGAAAATTGGCAACAGGAATGTTCAATTCGTACATGCCATTACCCACTCCCGCAAAACACAAGCTGTCTTTACTTACACCCAATATGTAAGTAGTATAGTTGGGTGAAAAAATAGAATCTTCAAGCATCACCCGTACTTTGGCAATCTGGTCGTTTTGCTTTACTACCGAAAGCTGTGCGGCATATAAATTAACACGTGGTAAGACTGCAATGGAATCGTACCTGTCGTTATTTTGAATAAATACTCTATACCTGCTGAACCATTTAGGATAAAAACTAAACTGACCCAATCCTTCATTGTTTGTAGCAAATTTTGCAACAATTGTGTCTCTTCCATCTTTTACAATACCATTTATTAGTAACGGATTTCCAATTTGATTAGCCACCTTAACTACAACAGTTGAGTTTGCGCCTGAAATGAGTGATCCTCCTTCGGGATAAATTTCAATGAATGGTTTTGTTGTTGAGGTTATTGCTGTTGAACTTTCATTTTTGACAGTAGCTTCACTTTTATCTTTTTCGTTAATTACAAAAAAAGGTTGTAACGAAATATCAAGCCTGCCTTCGTTCATCATTTTCTGAGTGTAGGCTCTAAGCCAGTAATATCCCTGGTGGACAGAGTCATTAAGAACAATAGCTCCATCTGTTTGATACCTGCCTGCATTTAAAATTACATGGGCTTTTACGGCATCTCTTTCATCTATAAGATCAACAAATAAAATCTTGCTTTCATTCGTAATCCTGTTGCTTAAGGAGTCAGTAATAAATGTTTTAAACAACACTCTTTCACCGGTACTATAAATGCGTTTATCTGTTTGAAAAAGAACTTCTTCTTTAAGATTAGCACGTAATTTATTCACCAGTTTTTCAGCAAGAGAATCCAATTGGTCCCTGTTTTTGTCCTGGGCATAAATGAATGCAGGCGGCAATAAAAAAATTAATAGTAACCTGCAAAGTATACGCATGAAGAATAAATTTGAATGAATTTATATAGCCTGGAATTGTATTAAATAAACCAAACTATCCCATTATTATGTTTTAAAAGTAGGATGAATTTTAATGTGCTGTACAAAGAGAAAAAGGCAAGATCGTCCCCGCCAGGGCGTGGGACGATCTTACCTTCAGAACACATGCTGGTGCATATAAAAATCCTGTTAGATATTCTTGCCAGATGTATTACTATGGCGCTCTACAAAAATCTTTTTAATACTTAAACACTTTTCCTCCTACCATTACTTCCTGGGTATTTTCGTCAAAGGTGGCTTTCATGCCCGTATGTGCTGCAGCGGTGGTCATAATGTTGGCTATTGAATGACTATACCCGGCTTCCACAGGTGCATTGGTTTCTTTGCGACTGCGTACACATTCCATCCAGTTACGAACATGGCTGGAGGTAAGTTTATCGCCACCCGTATTAGCTGAGGCTATTACTTTTTCAGCAGACTTCAGGGTCATTTCGGGCAACAGGTTTGCTTCCATACCCATAGCTGACGCAAATCTTTTTGTCAACCCGCCTTTTGGCGAAACCATGTTGGTATTCAGGTTTAATTCGCCTCCATTTGAGTAGTAAATCTCAGCGGGATTTTCATCTCCATTGTGCATACGCGATTGAAAGGTTACCTGAAAACCTTTGGTCATATCATCGGTAGGACCATAATCAAAAACTGCCGTAATCGTATCCCAGTTTCTTCTGCCATCCTTCCATTTGTAAATACCACCGTTTGCCACTACACTGCGTGGATGTTTCAACCCACTAAACCAATGCACAGTGTCAATCTGGTGGCTCATCCATTGGCCGGGCAACCCTGATGACAATGGCCAGAACAAACGGTATTCAAGGTATTTGCGGGGATCCCAACCTTCATCAGGACGGTTAAGTATGTAGCGCTTCCAATCGGTATCTTCCTGTTTTAACTGGCTTACAAGTTCGGGTCTGCGCCAGCGGGCAGGTTGATTTACATTCCAGGTGAGCTCCACCATAGTTATGTCGCCAAACTTACCCGACTTTATAAACTCATTTGCTGCATGATAATTTTCGCCGCTTCTTCTTTGCGAACCGATGGTAATGATCCTGTCGGATGCTTTGATGGCTTTTAATGCAGCCCTGTTGTCTTCCATGGTTTCAGCAAAAGGCTTTTCTACATAGGCATCGCAACCTGCTTTCACCGCTTCAATAGCATGGGTTGCATGCTGAAAATCTGCTGTACTAATGAACACCGCATCTACCAGTTTTTTGCCATACATCTCCTCATTGTTTCGGCAACCAATAATATCATGTCCCATTTTTTCTTTCCATACAGCAACACCTTCATTCCTGCGCTTATTCCATATATCCGATACGGCCACCACATCAAAATTCAATTCTTTGTAATGGTTCATAAAACTGGGTATGTGCGACTGGCGGTGCCGGTCAGAAAAACCAACCACCCCAATTCGAACACGGTCGTTGGCACCCATAATTCTACCATAACTTTTTGAGCTCATACCCATTCCGCCAATTAAAATACCGGCAGAGGTAAGGCTTGTGTTTTTAAGAAAATCTCTTCTGGATTGGGACATAACAAATCGTTTTAAAGGTTAGCCGCCATATTTGAGCGGCAATATTGTTAAGGGAAATTTTATAGCTCTTTTATCTTAATGCTACGGTACGATACTTTATCGCCATGGTCCTGGATAAGCAGGTGCGCCTTTGGTGCCATTCCAAAGTTCGGCCAGTTTTTGTATTTGCTTTGGGCCACCAGTTTGTTATAAGTTTCCGAACCTCTAACGTATTCCAACACCTTGTAGCCATTTAACCAATGCTCCACTTTGTTGTTGGAATACACCCTGATCATCCCCTGGTTCCACTCTCCAATTTTTTTACGGGAACCCTGAATTTTATTAGAGGTAATCAGGTCGTACACTGATGCCAATGTTCTGTTGCCATCCCTGCCCATTTTAGCATCGGGATGCTTATCGTCGTCTAATACCTGGTATTCAAGGCCGATTGCTGAGCCCTTGTTTCCTTCACTTTCGGTAACAAAATATTTAACGCCACTGTTAGCGCCTTCGGTCAATTTAAAATCGAATTTCCACTCAAAAGCACCATACTCTTTTTGAGAAACGATATCGCCGCCATTATGAGATTCTGCACCCCCGGATTTTTGAACAGAGAGTTCGCCATTGCTAATTTCCCATCCACCGGCAGGAAAAGTTTCTTTGTAAGCGCCTCTCCAGCCTTTTGTGGTAGCACCATCCCATAACAACTGGTAGCCGGCCTTTTTTTCCTGCGCAGATAGATTATTTGGAATCATATTTACCACAAAAATGTTGTCAAGTGGAGACGGGGAAAGACCCGTGGTTTTAATGTTGATATTTCTCCATTTAACCTGTGTGCCCGCCTTGCCATTTTTACCAATCGCATGCACCTGGAAGGCAATAAAACCAGAGGCATCTTTATCGTCTACCACATGGGCTGTTGGCACTCCGTTCACCCAGGTACGTAAAGTGTTCCCTATAGCCTCAACCCTATACTTATTCCACTGGTTATTTTTAAAAGCTTTTTTTCCTTCGGGATTATTTTCGAGGTTATACAACCATCCCCTACCGGCTTCATCGTATAGACCACCACTCCACTGGCGGGTTGACGGATCAATCTCTACCTGGTAACCATGCACTCTTCCGTTTTGATAATCTGCGGTGCTATGGCTGCGTATTTGCACTCCAGAATTCATGGCGGTATCAACCCATAATTCATATTCTAAAACAAAATCACCATAGTCTTTAGCTGTTGCCAGAAAAGAATTGGGTTGATCGGGCACAGTGGTTCCAACCAGTTCACCATTTTTTACTTCGTAAATGGCTTTACCATTCAACTGCCTGAAACCGGACAGGTCTTTGCCATTAAATAGGGCCTTCCATCCTTTTTTAGGGTGGGCATAAGAAGATGTAGCAATAATTAGTAAAACAAATAACAGGGAAGATAATTTGTACATGCAGGCAGGCTTAAATCTATAATCGTTAATAATCAATAATTGAAAATATCAAATCTCTCTTAATAAATGAGTTCTTATAAAAATACAACGATTGATATCCTCCTATCTACTTTACATTAATAAAAAAACAATTTACCTTATACGTCTAAAACTAAATTTTATGTCAGTATGGGGTCCATTGGCTGAACGTTACGAAACAAACCGGCCAAGAAAAATTCTTGCTCTTGATGGTGGCGGCATCAGGGGTGTAATTACGCTTGAAATTTTGGCTGAAATGGAGCAGCAGCTAAAGCAAAAATTAAACAAGGGCGACGATTTCAGGCTGGGCGATTACTTTGATTACATAGGTGGAACCAGTACGGGTGCCATTATTGCGGCCGGGCTTTCCATAGGTATGAGTGTACAGCAACTGCTTGACTTCTACCTGAA
>JANPPB010000659.1:0-1600 GCA_031428295.1 Segetibacter sp.
GGCCTGTTATGTGTAAGACAATATTTTGCTACCGGCAATTCCGCAGAAAAACAATTGGCTGCAAACATTGATAAACTATGGAAAGAAGTTGATTTTAGCTGGTATAGAAATGGCAAAAATGTGTTGTATTGGCATTGGTCGCCAGAGTATGCATGGCAAATGAATTTTGCTGTAGAAGGATATAACGAATGCCTGATTATGTATGTGCTTGCAGCATCGTCTCCAACGCATACCATTCCTGCAGAAGTATATCATGAAGGTTGGGCAAGAAGTGGGGGCATTAAAGACACAACTATCCAGTATGGGCATCGCTTAACACTATCGCATAATGGTGCAAAACAGTATGGCGGACCATTATTCTGGGCGCATTACTCGTACCTCGGCCTTAACCCTAAGGGCCTTAAAGACCGCTATGCTGATTATTGGGAAAACAATCGTAACCAGACTTTGATCAACTACGACTGGTGTGTAGACAATCCCAAAAAATATAAAGGATATGGTGCTGATAGTTGGGGATTGACTGCCAGCTATTCAGTAAAATTTTATGCAGCTCATGCCCCCGGTATGGAAAACGATTTGGGTGTAATTAGTCCAACCGCAGCACTTTCTTCTATGCCCTATACTCCTGAATACAGCCTTAAAGCAATGAACCATTGGTATACAAATATGAAGGATAAAACCTTTGGTCCGTTTGGTTTTTACGATGCCTTTAGCGAGACTGATAACTGGTTTCCTAAAAAATATTTGGCCATAGACCAGGGCCCTATGGTGGTGATGATGGAAAATTATAAAACAGGCTTACTTTGGAATTTGTTTATGAGCAGCCCTGAAGTAAAAACAGGTTTAAAGAAATTAGGATTTACAAGTCCAGCAGTTCAATAGCCATTGTGGCGATACAAAACAGTGTACATATCAACATTCAAAAATGATACAAACGTCAAAAAGCATGAAAATTAAAATAATGGGTACGTTGGTTACTTTTTTAATAGCGCTACAGTTAGTTGTTGCACAGCAACCGGTGCAACCTCCTTTTTTTAAAGATGTATTAGCCCTAAAATCGAAAGACAGTGCTGCTTATCCCACACCAAACAATATTCTTTTTACGGGCAGTTCGTCCTTTACTAAATGGACCGATATTCAAGCCTATTTTCCCGGCTATAAAATTGTAAACAGGGCATTTGGTGGCTCCAGTTTGCCCGATCTTATTCGTTATGCTGATGAAATCATCATCCCTTACCAGCCCAAACAAATTGTTGTTTACTGCGGCGATAATGACCTGGCAGCTTCCGATAGCATCACACCTCAAATGGTATTAATTCGTTTTAAACAACTTTTTACACAAATAAGAAGCAAAATTCCTAAAACCCATATCTTGTACGTGGCCATCAAACCAAGCCCAAGCCGCGAACGCCTGATGCCTAAAATGGTGCAGGCTAATGCGCTGATCAAAGCTTTTTTAAAAGGAGAAAGACGTACGGCATTTGCTGACGTATATCATCCTATGTTGGTGAAAGGTGGAAAACCAAATTCAACATTGTTTCTTGAAGATAAGCTTCACATGAATGCCAGTGGTTATGTTATCTGGCAAAAAGTTTTACAA
>JANPPB010000660.1:0-3451 GCA_031428295.1 Segetibacter sp.
CAATGGGGCATCGACACACCTTCGAACAGCAATGGCGCCGCCTATGCCGATTTGGATAACGATGGTGATCTTGACCTGATTGTAAACAATGTAAATCTTCCGGCTTTCGTCTATAGAAACGAAGCTTCTTCTATGCTTAAAAATCATTTTTTACAGGTTAAACTAAATGGTGCTAATAAGAATACGGATGGCATTGGTGCCAAGGTTTTTGTATACAATAAAGGCAGCCGCCAATACCTGGAGCAGATGCCTGCAAGGGGTTTTCAATCAACAGTAACCTCTATTTTAAACTTTGGCCTGGGCAAGGAAACCAACATAGATTCTTTGCAGGTTATTTGGCAAAGTGGCAAAACACAAATGCTGACTAATGTAAAAAGCAACCAGCTATTACAGCTAAACGAAAAGGATGCCTCGCAAACTTATTCCACACCATTAACACCCAAACCAATTTTTAAAGAGGTGCCATCTCCCATTGCTTATGCAAACCCTGTAAGTGGGGTGAACGATTTTAAACGCCAGCCGCTACTTATAAATCCATTGTCGTTAGGTGGTCCTTGCCTAATAAAAGGCGATATAAATGGCGATGGCTTGGAAGATGTTTTTGCAGGTGGAGGAAGTGGTAAGCCGGGCATGATTTATCTGCAACAAAAAAAAGGATCGTTTGTAGCAAAAACACAAAAGGCTTTTGATGAAGATAAAATGTGTGAAGATGCAGATGCCTTATTTTTTGATGCAAACGGGGATGGTAAACAAGACCTGTATGTTGCCAGTGGTGGCTATCACAACTACAGGCAGGATGATGTAATGTTACAAGACCGTTTGTACCTGAATGATGGTACAGGAAACTTTACAAAAAGTAAAGATGCGCTTCCTGCTATGCAAGTGAGTAAAAGTTGTGTTCGCTCAGCGGATATTAATGGAGATGGCTTTATGGATTTGTTTGTTGGCGGAAGAGTAATACCTGGTCGCTATCCTGAAACGCCTATGAGTTTTTTATTAATGAATGATGGCAAAGGCCATTTTACCAACCAAATAAAGACAGTAGCTCCTACCCTTGAAAACATTGGAATGGTAACAGATGCTGCATGGATTGATTTGAATGGTGATCAAAAAAAAGATCTCATCGTAGTAGGTGAGTGGATGCCTGTGACCGCTTACATAAACACCAACGGAAAGCTTGTTGATAAAACCACCGCCTATTTTGACAAATCATACACCGGGTGGTGGAATAAAATAACAACGGGTGATTTTAATAAAGATGGAAAGCCAGACCTTGTTATTGGAAACATGGGCCTTAACACTCAATGTAAAGCAAGCGATAAAGAACCTGCTGAATTGGTGTACAAAGACTTTGACGATAACGGTTCTGTTGATCCTATTTTATCATTTTATATTAAGGGTAAAAGCTATCCTTACGTAAGTCGTGACGAGTTGTTGGACCAGGTAAGTTTAATGCGTACCCGCTTTGCAGATTATAAAAGCTACGCTGATGCTACCATAAACGAAATTTATACCCCGGAGGAATTGGAAGGAGCCAAACACCTGAAAGCAAACCACCTGGCAACAGCTTATTTTGAGGCAGGTGCTGACAGAAAGTTTAAAGAAAAAAACTTACCCATACAAGCCCAGTACTCGCCTGTTTATACGCTAACCCAATTAGATTTTAATAACGATGGAAACCCGGATTTGTTACTCTGTGGCAATATCAACCATGCCCGTCTTCGCTTTGGTAAGTACGATGCAAACTATGGCGTGTTGCTGAAGGGAGATGGCAAAGGTGGCTTTACTTACATCAGCCAGTCTCAATCTGGTTTTAATGTTTGGGGCGATGTACGGAGTGTAATAAACATGAACAACACATTGCTGATCGGCATCAATCAAAAACAATTAAAAGCATATAAAGCCAATTAGTATGCGTAAATATTGTAAGCTGATAGCGGGTGTATTGTGGATGTCCATCATGATGTATGGCTGTAAACAAAAGCCATTAACCAAAGAAAACTTTACCACAACTGATATTAGTTCCATCTACACTGAGATGATGGATTTGATGATACACGATGTTACCAATCCACCATTAGCCTCCAGGTTTTTTGCTTATACTACCCTTGCAGGTTATGAAGTAATCTCGCAAAACGAAAAGGGATTTAAGAGCATGCTTGGCGTGTTGAATGAATATCCTGATTTAAAGAAAACGGATTCAATACAGGGGTATGCTTACCAATTAAGCGCCTTGCTTGCAATGCTGGAGACGGCAAAGAAAATGCAGCCCAGCGGAAAATTATTGGAGAAATACAGGTTACACTTATTAGACTCTTGCAGGCAGTCTGGCTATACAGAAGACGTGATTTCTCAGTCAGAGAAATATGCCCTTGCCGTAAGCAAAAAAATACTGGCTTATGCCAAAGCTGATCGCTACAATAAGATCAGCAATTACCAACGCTATACACCATCCAATACACCCGGTAGTTGGTACCCTACTCCACCAGCATTTTTTGAGGCGGTTGAACCCTGGTTTAAAACTGTACGTCCTTTTACACTGGACACCTGCAATCAATTTATCCCATCGCCTCCTGTGCCTTTTTCAACAGATAAGAACTCTGCATTTTTTAAAATGATGCTCACTAATTACAACGACACATTAACAGAAGAGCACAGGTTGATAGCTGCATTTTGGGATTGTAATCCGTTTGCGTTGCAGGATAAGGGACACTTACTGATGGGTGTTAAGAAGATATCTCCGGGTGCGCATTGGATGGGCATTACAGGAATTGCCTGTGCAAAGGCAGGAAAATCGTTTGGTGAATCGATGCTGATTTTTAGCAACGTTGCCGTTGGTTTAATGGATGGTTTTATTTGCTGCTGGGACGAAAAATACAGAAGCAATCGCATACGCCCCGAAACAGCCATACGCAAATACATCGATTCCAAATGGACGCCATTGTTACAAACACCGCCCTTTCCTGAATACCTCAGTGGCCATTCAACCATATCTGCTACTTCGGCCACAATACTTACGCATTATTTTGGAGATAAATTTAATTACACCGATAGTGTAGAAGTGAGATATGGGCTGCCAGCCAGAAGCTTTACCAGTTTTTTACAAGCCGCACAGGAAGCAGCCGTTTCAAGATTTTATGGCGGTATTCATTTTAAAGATGCCATTGATAATGGGCTTTTGCAAGGGTATAAAGTGGGCGACTGGGTAGTGAATAAGGTATCTAAGACCAGGAGATAGGAGAATAGATTCATTATAAGGACACGCTGAAGTTATAGTGTTAAGCCCTGTATCGAATTTGTAACAGGCCGCCGGTACAAAACAAGAGGGGCACCCAACTATTGAATGCCCCTCACCAATTTATAAAATCTCTATTGCTTATTTCATTGCCACATCATATTTTGTTATACCGGGAACAGCAACGGCATACAAGCCATTGGCATCGGGCAAGTT
>JANPPB010000661.1:0-6462 GCA_031428295.1 Segetibacter sp.
TTTGCTTTTGGGGGTACCGGGCATTACGTTTACAAAATCCATTACAAACTCAGCATGGCTATGGGTAATGATTGCCAGATTTGCATAAGTACCTTCAGCTACTTCTTCACTTATTTCAATATTCAATTGGTTATTGGGTTGTTGATCTGCCATAATTAAGGTTTGCGGTAAAAATACACAAAACAAACTACGACTCTACATCGTGCTCATAGTACACATTTCTTTTTAAGTAGTATAGTTTATTTAAAGGCTTAAGTAAAACGGAGCTGCTCAATTGGATGCACATTTGAGTAATTACCTGCTTCGATTATAGGCATTCATCATGGTAGCAACATCTTCTTCTCTTGTAAAATCAATGGTATTGTTTACAAGATATTGACTGGAAAATTTTTCGTCTCCAAACTCCTTCAAAAAATCTTTTTTTCTAAGTTTAACTGAATGCAGAGTCTTGTCACTTTTCTTAAAAAGGTAATACTCTACGTACTGTTCAAACACCTTCAACTTAGTATCCATATTATTGTTGGGATCGGCTACCAGTTTAGATTTGTACATCTTATGAAAAGACACTTTATCACCTTCCTCCAATACGTTGTAAAAACCTTTAGTTTGTCCTGCAAAAAAGGAGTTTGATTTAAAGAGCAGCATCTTACCACCAAAACGTTGCGGCAATGTTATCGTAAAACTATCTACAGGTTCTGCTGCTTCATATATCATACTTTGCAATTCCACCCCAGCTTTTTGATGGTACACATCATAAAGTATCATAGCTTGATTAAGCACCTTTCCACCCTGGTAGCTAATTGAGCCATCAAATGCTTCTCCAAACAAGTAAGGGGATCCTTTTACACTAAATGGACCTATACGAATCGCTTCACCTTGCCACGCTTCAAAAACATGACGATTAAAACTTCCTACGGGGTCAACCTGTGTCTTACCCGTTTTAAGAAAACAACACGACAAAAAAAGTAACAAGAGGTGTTTCATAAAGACTAATTTTTATATGTAAAAAGGGCTGCAAACGCAGCCCTTTTTACATATTGATATATCAACACACTATGGCTTGTAGTACCTGTCAATAATATAACGATAGTTTGCGCCTGCCTGAACTACAAATTGAAAAATAAATTCTTTTGTCGCAGCATCAGCTTTAATAATTATTGGACCCTCTATTACTTTTACACCATTATCAAGCATTGTTTTTACATCTGCTGCATTAAAAACAACGGAAAATGTTCCATTACTATTTGCTGTTACCAAATAATTTGGTTCAATGAAATAACCGCTTGGTATGGTAAACACCTTATCTGTTACCGGCAACCCAGTCCTATCTTTTCCCTTGTAAGAAAGCCCATTTGGCGTTCCCGTTCCGGTTTGATTATTAAACCTGGTGAAATCGTGCTTGTAGGGTCCTGCAAATGGATTTCCAATAATATTGAAATACCTGGTATTTAGATTTACACTCATCATTGCCCCAGGTGCCTCCAAAATTGATATTGGAATTAAATAACTTTTTGATGCGTCAAACTTGTTTTGAAAAACCTCGATAGTTGTTTTCGCATAGCTTTCCCCTGCTGGAATGGTTAATTCTGTTGCCTTTATCTTAACCATGTCACTTGTAACTGGCTCAAAATTCTTACCATTTGCTGTGTTGTATGCAGCAATCTTAGAATTATCAATCCCAATTTTTACAGTTTGTGCTGTAGTTGACTTCACCCCTAAATCAAGACTCACAATAATCTCAACTGTTTTTACATCAGCAGAGAGGGTACTAATTAGTATACTTGACTTTGCAAAATTTTGTAGGCCGCCAGTTACCAGAGAAACATATTTACCACCTTCAGTATTTCTCACAGCACCATATAAACCGTCTTCGTAATCTTTGTCTTTAAGACATGATGCCATGGTGAGCCCCACAGCCATCAGGAATAAATAAATTGATATATTTTTCATTATTAGTGTATTAGTTTGTAATAATTATTTGTCCCAGAAAACTTTAGGTGTATATGGTGTTATGTCGCCAACTCCCTTAACATTTGCTGCGTTGTAGTTATACTCAGTTGTAGGATATAACAATCTCCGAGGGATTTCCCGCGTTCCTCTTTCAGGTGCTATTGACAAAGGAGGCTGAACAATTCCAGTTCTACGCCAGTCGTTATACGTCTCATTAGCTTGTATTCCGTTTAAAGAAAAATACTTCTGCCAGATAACTGGAACTAATTTTTCAGTTACAGATCCTGCTGCTGGAAAAGCAACCTTTGGATCAGTGTTATCCAGATAAGTATTGGCCTGTGCAGTAGTTAAGCCTAAAAAAGTAAATGACTCCCGTACAGCATTTTCATACGCTGTTTTTGCATCTCCCGGTAATAATCCTCTTGCTGTAGCTTCCGCAATTAAAAACATGGTTTCAACACCTGTCATCAACCACATTGGTGAAGTTGGTAAAGGTGCCGGGCCAAAACCAGGACCAGAGGTTAAGTCACTACCATTAGTAGTTACCGGGTCGGCTCCGTAGTCAGTGCCTTTAAAGCCTCCACCAGTTTTAGCGCCACGATAAACACGTTGTACCCTTGGGTCAGATAGGCTGTTCATTAAATTAAGAGAAAAATTATTTGCCCTATTGTAGTTGTCTGCTTCGTTACCATTTAAAAGGAAAAGATGGGCATTGTAATAAGGATTAGGCTTATCTACCGTGTAGACGGGTTGCACACTACCACTAACACCATTGCCTAAAAATCCAGAACCTTCAGCCGTAATTTTTGCTATTTCTGCAGGTATGTTAAACGTACTCACCTTTACAGTATGCATCAATAACCTCAATTTTAAAGAATTAGCAAATTTGGCCCAATTTGTTTTATTGCCCTGGAACAAAATGTCCTGGGTAGTAATATTGGCATCGTTTCCGGTAGATCCTTTTATTAACGCCAGGCCTTCATCAATCAGGGGAAGCAATTTTTTATAAATGTCTTCACCCTTATCGTAAGTAGGCCTGATGTTTCCGGTTAAATCAAAGGCGGTTGAATAAGGAACATCGCCATACAGATCAACAAGTATAGCGATTTCGTGTGCTTCCATTATTTTGGCAATACCCTGGTAGAATTTCCACTTGAGGGCCTCAGATTTAGCACCAATAATTCTATACTGAGAAACTGTGTAGTAAATATTTGTAAAAATGCCACCTCCAAAGTCGTTCGTAATATTATAACTCATTTCTACCGTTGCTCTTGAGTAAGAGCCGGAGGCGCTCCAATGACCCATATAACGTTGGAGAAAGTCATAGGATGAAGCATTTCTGCTGGCAGAGTTATTTAACTGTGCTGCAGTTGAAAGGTCGGGGGTAATTGAGCTTTCTGTTGGCCTGTTTGGATCCGTATTTATATCAAGGAAACTTTTCTTACAACTGCCTATCATTAACATGACACTCAGCGTAACTATAGATAAAATCTTAATTTTCATTTTTCAATTATTAACTGTTTTCATTAAAATACCAATACCACATTAAAGCCATATAAACGGTTTGGAGGTAATTGGTTGTTATTGTTTACACCAAGCGCATTGCCGGTTCCCGTGTTAAACTCCGGGTCTGTCCATTGGTTTGACGCAGGCAGGAAGGTGAAAATATTTCTTGCCGTAACCCCAACTGTAGCTGATTTTATATATTTAGTTCTTCCCATTAATGAGTTTGGAACATTATATATTAATGCAATTTCACGAACCTTCCAGGCAGCGGCACTGGTTAGATAATTAGATTGGACACCGCGGTTTGTATTGGAACCTTCATAAAAACCGTATCCGCCGTTTGCAGTTAAGATAGAAGTATTTTCTACAAATTTACCAGGTGTTTCTTCGTATACTGAGTTAGGAACAATGAAGCGTTTACGTCCATTGGTTCCACTTCTTGCAGAACTTCCGGTAAAATCCATATCTGGTCCAATACCATGATAAACCTGGTGTCCGCCTCTATAATCTGCAGTTGCGTTTAGTGTTAATCCTTTCCATGTAAAAGAAGGATTTAAACCAAGTATTACTTTAGGCATAGTGTTGCCAAACATTTTGACAATTGGATCTAAAGCTGGATATCCAGTATTTCTATCTACAACTATTCGGCCTGCAGGATCACGTTTGTAGTCGGTTAACTTAAACATAAAAGCAGGGTATCCAACAATCGCAAAATTTGAATTCCCAATTCCAATTTCATCTAAACCCTGGTAAACCGAATTAATGCGGCTATCCATCAAGCTTAGGTTACCTCTAAAATCAAACCTTACTTTTCCTAAATTAACAAGTGGTGTCAGGCGAAGATCAAATTCAAGTCCTTTATTGTCGAAATCAGCAGCATTAACAGTTGCCTGGCTAACACCAGTTGCACGTGATACTTCAACATTTAGAATTTGGTTGGTGTTGTTTTGCAAATATGCAGATACTTCAATATTTACCCTGTTTTTGAAGAATGATAATTCTACACCAACTTCTTTTGACACTACAAACTCAGGCTTAATGTTGGGATTGTTTACGGCAGTAGAACTTTGAAAGCCTGGAAGATTTCCATATGGGAAACCTGCGGCTACTCCATACACGTTACCTAATTGATAAGCACCAAAAACTGGATCGGCATTACCACTAAGGTTTACGTTACCTGACTTAACAACAGAACCTCTTAATTTAAAGTAGGAAATTACCTTGCTATTAGTAATAGCAGGAATAGCATCACTTAACACAATTGAAGCATTAGCACCTGGAAAGAAGAATGAACGATTGTCGGTTGGGAGTCTTGAGTCCCAGTTATTACGCCCTGTAACTTCAAGAAAAGCCCACTTCTTAAATCCAAAGGTTACCTGGCCAAATGCACCAATTAATCGTGATTTAAAGCTTGAACCAGAAGCTCCGGGTTCGCCTGTTCTATTTGAAACGTTGAATAGCGTAGGTATAATAAGATTGCTACCAGAAATACCAGCATTGGTAAATCTGTCTTCTCTAAAAGATTGTCCTAAAAGACCATCAAGCGAGAAATCACCAAACTCTTTTTGAGCGGTTAAAAATACTTCGGAGTTTATGCGGTTAAATTTGCTTTGACCCTGGCTAACACTTGCTTTTATATCATTGGAAGCATTGTATTTGTGGGTTACGTTGTGAGCATAGTCAGAAAAGGTAAATGCCTCAGAGGTAGTTTTTTCATCGTTGCCCCTCATGTTGGTACTTGCTCTGTAGGTAAGGTTTAACCAAGTTGTAATTTTTAAACCAAGTTGTATCTGGGCAAACAAGTCATCGTTTAATCCAGATCTTCTTGCTCTATCTTTTATGTAATAAGGATTTTCATAATATTCATTATAATAATGGTTTGGGCTGGAAGCAGGATCATTTCTCCAGTCTTTGTACTTAGTAAGGTCAACCTGCCCTGCGGTATTAAAAACCTGCCAGTAAGGAGATTCTGCAGCAACCTCAAATTGCTGGCGTGTGTAAGACACGTTAAAATTGGTTGAAAACCTTCCGTATTCATTAGTTGAGTTAAAACGCAGGGTAGTACGACGATTTTTGTCTCCACCTAACGTACCCCTGATGTTTGCATCCTGTGCTGAAAACAAAAAGTTTTTCGCTGAGTACGAAATATCATTTTGAACAGTACTTCCGGTCTCAAAAAAGTCTAAACGTCCTCTTTTGTTGTAAGCATATTTTAGCATTTGCTTTTCACCTAAAGCTCCATTTGCATTAGGTAATTGATGACCAACCTCACGATCAGTTCCGTCGAACGCATCGCCATATTGCTGGTTTTCTAAACCATCATATACACCATCGCCATTTGCATCTACACTTGAGCCTGAGCCAAACTGTGTTTGAAATTTAGGCAGGAAAGAAACCCTTTCAAATTGTGTGGCATTACTAACCTTGATTTGTGGAGCACCGCTTTTTGAACCTCTTAGCGTTTTAACGAAAATTACACCGTTTACCCCGTCTGGTCCGTACAAGGCAGCAGCAGAGGCACCTTTAAGGATTGTAATATCCTCAACATCGTTTGGGTTTAATCTGTTGAGTTGGTTTAGGGGAACGGGAGCACCATCAATTACCAGTAACGGTTGGTTATTACCCGTAAGTGAGCGGATGCCTCGAAGTGTAATACGCGTATCACCAAACACACTATTGTTTGTAGTGGCAATGTTTAAGCCAGATACTTTACCGGTTAAACCGTTCTGAATATTAACGGGAGTTGCCTGGGTTAGTTCTTTGTTGGATAAACGGGCAGTAGCATAACCAAGGTCTTTGGGTTGCCTTCTTATACCAAGGGCTGTAGTTACAATCACCTCATCAATTAAAGCGGAACTGCGGTCTAATACAACACGATAATTGTTTTCTGATCCTACTTTCTGCTCAAATGCACGGTAGTTGGTAGAAGATATTACAAGAACATCCCCTGTTTTGGCACTGATAGAAAACATTCCGGTAGCGTCAGCGGAAACCCCCGATGTGGTT
>JANPPB010000662.1:0-1769 GCA_031428295.1 Segetibacter sp.
AATACATAACCCTAATTCATTTTTTCAACTCCCTAAATTTATAAGATGTCCGCTCTATACGCCGTTAGTCCTGCAGAAGCAAAGACTATGGATACTGAAACTTTACGCAACCAATTTTTAATGAGCGGGCTGGTACAAAACGATGCCTGCAACCTGGTATATACGCAATACGATCGTATGGTTATTGGCTGTGCCAAACCGGTTTTGCAAGGGTTATTTTTACCAGTTTTGGATGATTTGAAGGCAACCTATTTTTTGGAGCGCCGGGAGTTGGGAATAATAAATGTGGCGGGTAATGGAAAAGTAAAGGCTGATGGAACCACGTACAATTTGTCTAAACTGGATTGTCTTTACCTGGGCAAAGGCACAAAAGAGATTTTATTTACCAGTGACGACAACAACCAGCCTTCTGTTTATTTTTTGTTAAGCAGTCCTGCTCACCACACATACGAAAACCGGTTAATGACTAAAGACGAAGCCCTGCCGTTAGAGATGGGGAGTTCTGAAACTTGCAACGAAAGAACGATCTACAAATACATTCATAACGATGGAATAAACAGTTGCCAGTTGGTTATGGGGCTTACCGTTTTAAAACATGGTTCTGTTTGGAATACCATGCCAGCACACACACATAGCAGAAGAATGGAAGCTTATTTTTATTTTGATGTAAAAGATCAGCAATGTGTTTTTCACCTGATGGGTTTGCCAACGGAAACACGTCATTTGGTAGTGGCTAACTACAATGCGATTGTTTCACCGCCCTGGTCCATTCACTCTGGTTGTGGTACTTCAAACTATTCTTTTATTTGGGGCATGGCTGGCGAAAACAAAGATTTTACTGACATGGATGGAGTAAAGATTCCTGACCTTAGATAATGCGCAATAAGTATTAGATTATGCCACGTATTTGAAAACCTCAAGCCTAAATTAGTATTACATTCAACAATAAATTTTAACGATATGCACATAGAAAACAATGCTGTTGGCGACACCTTGTTAGTAAAACGGCCGGCAGGAGCTTATAATTATGCCATTCGCATTGCCGTAATAGCAGCGTTGGGCGGGTTTTTATTTGGCTTTGAAACGGCAGTAATTTCCGGGGCAGAAAAAATCATTCAATCCCTCTGGCAATTAAGCTCGTTCTGGCAAGGTTTTACCGTTGCCTCCAGTTTAATTGGTACCGTAATTGGCTCCCTTATCACTGGCAACCCTGCCCAAAAATATGGTCGTAAAAAAGTGTTGATTGTTATTGCCATTTTGTACCTGCTTTCAGCAATTGGTTGTGCCTCCTCTTCTATTTGGTTGCTGTTTGTAACATTCAGGTTTATTGGGGGAGTTGCTGTAGGTGCTTCTTCAGTTGTAGGACCCATGTACATTGCCGAAATTTCCCCGGCACCCATTCGTGGTCGCCTTGCAGGACTGTTTCAGTTAAATATTGTAGCAGGTATTTTTGTAGCCTACCTCACCAACTTTTTATTCATTGGCATGGGCGAAGATTCATGGCGTTGGATGTTGGGCATCATGATTATACCTGCCGGATTGTTTGCATTATTGGTGCGTACCATTCCTGAAAGTCCCCGCTGGTTAGTGCTCAACAACCGCGATGAAGAAGCTAAAATTGTATTTGCCAAAACCGGCGAACACGATGCCCATATTCTTATAAAAGAAGAACATGAATTGAGTAAGAATGGCATTAAGGAAAGCCTTTTTAATGGTAAGTATGGCAAGCCTATTTTGTTTGCCGTAGTGCTGGCAATGTTTAACCAGTT
>JANPPB010000663.1:0-3488 GCA_031428295.1 Segetibacter sp.
TGATATCTTCTTCTACTGTTGTGGATTTTTCCTGCTTATTGTCCGAACTTTTGCACGATATAGCCAGGCTAAATAATAACACGCCGATGAAGTATTTTTTTTTCATACCGCTTAATTTGCAAAAGCCGTGCCTTAAAAAAGGAGAGGGCGTTGAGTTGTAAGACGTACTGCCAGGGTCTCCCTACAGGTTTCTTAGCTGTATTCCTGTTGATTGAAAAGTTTCGGCAGAACACTTAAATCTTACATGCTAATAGTACGTGGTTGGCATTAAAATTAGATTTGTACAAGTGCGCAACCCTCTTGCCAGCCACTGGATAAATAGCCACGTTCCTATAAAAAACTACCTTTGAACCGAGCGTGGCAACGATGCTTCATAGTAGCATAACAGCCCGGTACATCATAAGCTTTTCCCCCTTAGTTGTGCTTGCTAAACAACATGAAAAAAGCAACAGCTCTTATAAATTTAAAAGACCTGCAGAATAAAATGACAGAGGCAGGTGTTATAGGTACCCCGGATATTTTCTTTTTATTTTATGGTAAAGCAATGGTAGCATATTGATGAAGATACTTTGTACGCAGGCAGATTAAAATCGGCACCTTTTTTATGCGATTTTTTTACACTACAGATTATCATCCTTCTTAATGCTGTCGAACAGAATCTCAATTTGTTTTACGCATACCTCTTCTGTTGTTTTCTCTTAAAAAGAGGAAATGAAAATTTAAGAAAGGACAGTTACACCGCATTCCATTGCAAGTTTCCTGAATTAAGCTGAAATAGGAAAGCCGCTTTTGTGAAGCGGCTTAATCAATTTATATAAAGAAGAAGTACCAGTTTAGTTTACCCATTTAACTTTTTAAAGGCTTACCCACCGGGATAGCACAATCATGACCCGGCTGGCCGTGTGCAGGATTTAACCTGGCTGTACCGCTGGCATTACCGGCAGGTTGAGGCAGGGCAGGCAATGTTTGCGCTGGTGTTTGCAACGGCACCGATTGTACCGGCGAGCTAAGTGGTGCACCTACAGCTATATCACATCTATGATTGGGCTTGCCATGCTCAGGGTTAAGGACACCCATAGCTGGCGCCGCATTTGATTGTGCAGGAAGTGCAGGTAATGACTGAGATTGATTGGTTGTTTGCATAGGTACCGACTGTACCGGCGAACTAAGTGGTGCACCTACTGCTATTTCACACCTATGACCGGGCTTGCCATGCTCAGGGTTAAGGCCCCCTGTGCTTTTAGCAACTGGCAATGGTTGCTGACTAATTGTTGGCCCTGTAGCTTTCAATGTATCGGCTGCACCAACAAATGCCGGAAGTTGAATTTCCCTGGTTGTATATGGATCCTGAACTGGTGGATTTCCTCCACAGGCACTTAATAACATAAGGCAAATAATGCAGGTAGGTAACAATAATCTTTTCATAATTATTTTGGCAAATTCAATTTAAAGTAAAGCTACTGCTATAAGTTGCTTTAAAGATTGATTAATAAAGTTACAACGTCAAAAAGGACTTGATATTATACCATGTTACCTCTGCTGCCAAAATGTTCCTCTTATAAATAGGGCGATAATGTAGTACAAGTTTATTATAAAATGATACCCCATGCTTTCGCAAAAAAGCCATCATACAGGCAGAAATATTTGAAATTCGTCAGCCACATTGAATACCCCTAACCTAAACCATCCCACCCGTAGATAATGTTAGCAAACCAACTCCCTGGTTCTTTTTCTAATTACAAAATCTCTTTTAACACTTTCTTCGTACTTACGGCGGAACCTTAATTTTGTATCATATTATTTATGGTGAGTTGAAGTGAAATATACAAGCGCATACTATATTCTATTACTGTACACACTTGCATTGTGCAAACCTGTGTTGCCATTAATACAGGATCAACTTGCTCACACTTTCCGGGAAGCACAACATATTTCTACCATCCATCAACATTACGGCGCTCATCATGCAGAATCAGCAATAGCTGAAGCAGCGCAGGAACAAAGCAATAGCTCTTCAGCCTCAATTAAAACTTCCGAACCTGTATCCATTCACATAGCCGTACAAACTCTTTATAATATTCCAAATCTATCTACAGAAGTACAAATGTTTGCAACAACCATTTGTAAAGTTTCTGCTGTCTTATTAGACAAGCATGATCCCCCACCTAAGTCTTGTTAATTCAGGCATAGTTTATAACTGAAATGTGTACAAGCCATGTATAGGTTGCCAAGGTACAGCCTAAAATAACCATGGTTTTCTAACAGCACTCTCTGTTTAAATTATAAACTACCTGAATAACCTTTATGTACCATCATTAACTCATGTAGCAAATGTTCTTGCTTAGCAGAGCATCAAATGCTTTGTGATATTTTTTGTTTTAACCAGACTAAGAACATGCATTTTTTTATATATAGATTTAAATACATGCTATGCCTGACTTTTTTTCTGTTAGCAGCAAGCATGGCCTACACGCAGATTGCACCAAAAGGAATTTATATTGTTGATGGAACATCTAAAATACCCGTAGCACCCTCACGTTAACAGCGACAGGTTTTACAAGTAAATAGGAATGCATCAGGTCAAATACCAGATAGAGCCGTTGAGAGTGGAATGGTTGGTTTTTATGGAGCTATTGACAATACAGAAGGGGGCAAAACTTCCCGCTACAATGCAAACATAGTAATACATACAAATTTAAATAATGGAGCAGTTTTGCGTAACCAGGTTTATTATACTAAAAACAAATTCAAGCTGTATTCAAACTTCACGTTTTTTAGATTTGACCCTGTAAACGGCGACCAGATAAGGCAAAGTGAAAACAGAAATATGATGGGTTATAATGGTTCTTATCAAAAGGATTTTTTATTAGGCAACATTAAAACGCAAACAAAGGCAGGTGCTCAGGTAAGGTATGATGATAACAATGATGTTGAATTAACAAGAACCAAAAACAGGAGTATCATACGGTCGCTATATTTTTTTGAGAACAATTTTGTGGTCCTCGTTTCTAATAGCCATGGCCAGACCTTCTGCCAATTGTCTATAGGCTGCCGCAGGTACAACCTTTTCTTTAATCGTCAACTTGGTAACAATAAAAAGCCGGTTGTCGCCGATTGTGGGCAGGCATTCGCTTGAGTAATGCAGGTAGGCAGTATTGATTTCTTTTTTTGCGGGGGTTGATTCAACCATAGTGCCTTCGGGCAAAATGTACAAGGTAGTGTCGGTTTTTTCGTATGGATAGTCAAATACATAATCATATTTTCGGGTACTATCACCAAAGTTTTCGGCTATAATTTTATTAATATTCAGGTCGTAAAAATATTTAGATCCTGCTTTAAAACTGTATAACTTATCGTACACCAGGTTAAGTGTGAAAGCTGTACTTAATGCTGTGTCAATAACTTGTTTTAACAAAAACTCATCGGGAATTTTGTAATGCAGGTACTGGGAGAACAGTCTTTTTTTTGTTTCGGAATCAAACTGTTCT
>JANPPB010000664.1:0-1616 GCA_031428295.1 Segetibacter sp.
CCCGCATTAATAAAACTAATTGGTGTTTGGCAAATGTTGGGTCGGCAACCGCCATTGAAATACACTGAAAAGCCAGATCCCAGGCCGCATACCAGGGATACTCCCACTTATCGGGCATACAAATAATATCCTGGTTTTTTAGGTGCTGCCAATCGTGATTTCGGCCATGTTTTCTCTCGTGATGTAATGGATTAATGCCATCGCCAACTGACAGCCAGCGCTCCACATCAAAATGATAAAACTGCTTGCTCCATAACATGCCTGCCAATGCCTGTCGCTGAATTCTTGCCATTTCTCCGCTCATACCTTTGGGTAAAATGGCAGCATAAAACTCATCGGCTTCCTCTTTACGGGTTGTAAATATTTTTTCGAAGCCCTTTACAAAAGCATTGTCCAGCAGGTGATTGCTCAACCTGCAATAGACAGTTTTCGTTCCCCCTCCCTTTAATTTTAATTTATAAACAGGAGAGAACTTGGTTCCTGTTTTCTTTTTTCTCAATGCCGCAATATTTTCACCTTCTATAATGGCATTGTGGAAAGCATCTTTTACAAATATGCTTTCGTTTGGAGTGCCGTTTACTTTAAATGTATTGGTTTGATTGTTTGTAAATAATGCATCATTTGCATGCTGGTAATAAAAATAATAGTCGCCTAATCTTTCGTGATAAGCATGTACCGAAGTTTTATTTCGATAGGATATATGTGGGTTGTCCGTCATTCGCTGGTTAGACGAACGATTGTAAAACCAAAGAGTTGGTAAAACAGTTATTTCTGCCTCCACAGGTCCACGGTTGGTTACTTCAATCTTAATAAATATTTCTGTCGGGCTTTGTTTTGCATACGTTACCAATACATCAAAATATTTGTCATCATCAAAAATGCCTGTATCCAAAATTTCATATTCAGCCTCATCTCTTCTGCGTTTCCGGTTTTCTGTTCTTAATTGTTCGTAGGGAAATTCAGCTTGCGGATACTTGTACAAATACTCCATGTAATAATGCGTTGGCAGGTTGTCTAAATAATAGTACAACTCTTTAACATCCTCGCCATGATTGCCCTCGCCATTACTCAATCCAAAAAGGCGCTCTTTTAAAATTTTATCCTTACCATTCCAAAGTGCAACGGAAAAACATAAATTTTGAAAGATATCAGAGATGCCTGCAATTCCATCCTCGCCCCACTTGTATGCACGGCAATGGGCATGGTCGAAAGGAAAATATTGCCAGGCATTGCCATCCTGGCTGTAGTCTTCTCTAACCGTTCCCCATTGTCTTTCGCTCAGGTAGGGTCCCCACTTTGCAAGTGGTACGGATTTACTGGCATTAACCGCCAGGCGTTGATGCTCTGCTGTCATTTTTGTGCATTTATAAAGTCACCAACAAAATATTGTTAGCCCGAACTTTAGTATATCAATTTTTTAGACAGCAATCGTAGTGGCTAAAGTTAATAATAAAATCAAGGTAAAATCACCGGCAAACCTAAGTGTGGGTATTGGGTTGAGCCTCACTTTAAGACATATAAAGCCTGGAGTATAAGTGTTCGTGTTGCATGCTTCTTATGTCGAAACCAGCACTGCAAAGTCCTATGAGTTCTTTATCGGGATGTAAAGATTTTGT
>JANPPB010000665.1:0-2363 GCA_031428295.1 Segetibacter sp.
TGACCATGGCCACCCCAGGGATTGCAACGGGCAATCCTTTTTATTGCCAGCCACGAACCTTTAAATAGTCCATACTTCTTTAGGGCCTGCTCTGCATAAGTTGAGCATGTTGGCGTATACCTGCATTGTGGCCCCAATATAGGAGAGATAACACGCTGGTAAATTTTTATCAGCATCAAAAACGGGTAACTCAATATGATCAACAATTGTTTCAATCGATCACTTTGGTTGTTGAAACAATATCCTGAAGCCTGGTAAGTATTTTTTGCATTTTTTCAAACAGGTCGTTGTACTCAGGTAATTCTTTTCCGGTATAAATAAAAAATAAAGCTATCTGCTTATTTATATCTCCCAATTGCATGGTTAAAGCATGCTTTTGCAACCGGTATACTTCTCTCAATTGTCTTTTAATTCTATTTCTATCTACTGCCTTTTTAAAGTTTCGGCTACTTACTGATACGGTGGCTTGTACTGGCACATTTGTACTTAATGGGGTAAAAGTGTATAAAACCTTAATAGGAAATACCGTAAAGCTTTTACGCTCACTAAACAATTGCTCAATCAGTTTCCGGCTCTTTAGCCGCTCTTGTTTATTGAAAGTAAGTGTCTTTATGTGCTAGGTTTTTATTGAGGCCTCCTCATCTTATAAATATGATAAGGGTATATAAAGCTAACACTGAAAATGGAAGTAGGTAATAAGAAGTAATTGGAAGAACCGCAAGACCATATCACATCTTTAAAAAATTAAAAAAGCCCCGTCAAAAAACAACAGGGCTTATTATTTAAAACACCACAACTAATGCTGCAGGTTTACTTTAGTCTTTTCTCGTCTGATACAGTCAGTTTCACACGACCTTTCTCACGACGACGTGCCAAAACTTTGCGACCGTTAGCACTTTCCATACGCTTACGAAATCCATGAACAGTTTTGCGACGCTTGGTGTGTGGTTGGAATGTACGTTTCATTTTAATTTTTTTACTAACCCTAAAATTTGGTTTCAGTCATCAGCAGCACGTCCCATAAGTACTGCTATGGTGAAAGGACGGCAAAACTAAGAGAAACCATCGAAAGGAAATGATTTTTATTTCATTTTTTTAATAGCCTTACAATTTAACTCAACTCAATATGGGTGGAATGCAATACTTCGCCAAAAAAAATGCTGGCATGCGCATCAAAATCAGCCGGATCATCTGTTGTAAAAAATTTACGTTGTCCATTTTTACTGCACAAACTTTCCATTTCAGGATGCCTTTTAAGATAATCTACTAAACTATTCGAAACAATTTGGCCCTGCGAAACAATGCTTAATCCTACAGGCAAAAACTCCCTGATCTTTTTTGTGAGTAGTGGATAATGTGTACAGGCCAACAAAATGGTGTCAATACCCGCAGCCTGACCAAGCAAATGGTCCACATGTTTTTTTATAAAATAATCTGCGCCGGGGTTTTCATACTCATTATTTTCAACCAGTGGCACCCACATAGGACAGGCTTCCTGGAACACTTGTAAATCAGGGTAAAATTTTTTTATCTCAATTGGGTAAGAATTTGAAGCCACCGTACCCTGAGTTCCGAATATTCCCACATGCCCTGTGTTAGAGAAGTTGCCAATTATCTCTGTGGTTGGCCTTATCACCCCCAAAACTCTTTTACCAGGGTAATTGATAGCCAGATCGTTTTGCTGAATGGTACGTAATGCTTTTGCAGAGGCCGTATTACACGCCAGTATCACAAGGTTACACCCTTTATTAAAAAACCATTGAACGCATTGCCAGGTATATTGGTACACCGTATCAAACGATCGTGGGCCATAAGGAGCCCGGGCATTATCGCCCATATATATGTAATCGTACTGAGGTAGCGATTGTACAATTTCCTTTAATACAGTAAGGCCTCCATAACCACTGTCGAAAACACCGATAGGATTGATAGTCAACATGAGACAAAAATAAAAAACCACGCAGTGAAGGCGTGGTTTAATTCATTAAAAGATTATGCAACTATGGTTTTTTTGCTGCTGGCTTTGCCGGAGTTGTAGCTGGCTTTTTAGCTTCAACTGGCTGGCCTATATCAGGTGTACCCTGGCTTTTTAACTGGTCAGGAAGTTTAATGTTTAATTCCTTTGCAACTTTTTCAAAAACATTTTCCACCTTAGAACCCATTTCGTAAGCACCGGGCTTTAAAACAACCAGGTAAGTATTTGTCTGAAGCACTTTGCTGTAAGCGCCTAATACTTTCTCAAATAATGGTCCTGCTAATTCTTGTCTTTTACCTTCAGTTTTTTGCTGAGATATCTGCTGCCAATATATGATTGTTGTAGCAATTTCGTTACGCTGTTGTTTTACATAATTTAAAACACTTCC
>JANPPB010000666.1:0-1672 GCA_031428295.1 Segetibacter sp.
TGCTTACTGATTCATTAATTGTAAAAACAAATGCAAAGATGCATGTAACAACAGCAGCTGTTACATTACAAACACCTGTGCAGAATTTTGTAGATCAGTATCTTAACGAACACGCAGAGATGCTGGCAGCCATTAAGCAAAAAAACAATTCAAGTTTTATGCTCATTCAAAAAATATTGATGAGGCGTGGTATACCGGCTGAGTTAATGTACCTGGCTATTGTTGAATCGAAATTAAAAAACACTGCTACATCGGGTGCGGGTGCAGCGGGTGTATGGCAGCTGATGCCGGCAACTGCAAGATCGTTGGGATTAAAAGTAAATGGCAAAACAGATCAGCGCAGACATATCTATCATAGTACTGTTGCCGCAGCTGATTATATAAATGAACTATACAAACAGTTTGATGACTGGCTATTGGTAGTAGCTGCTTATAACTGCGGATCAGGAAATGTGACCCAAATTTCAGCTACTTCTCCTTCATCAAAGTATTCATCAATCCTTTCTATTTGGCTCCGCAGAAAACCAACATTTGTCAGGCCAGTGGCTATGGCCGTTTTTGCTCCAACCCACATTCGATTGCCTTTTAAATCAACACCTAAAAAGTTTTTATCCCGGTTTAATCTGGCTAAACCCAACGCATACTCACCTTTGCCACAGGCAAGCTCCAGGGTTATGGGGTTGGTATTGCCAAAAAATAGGTGCCATTTTCCTTTCATATCAGCAGGATACTCTAAAGCATTTGGCAATGTTTTTAATTCAGCGAACCGTTGTAATTTTTTTTGACCCATAGCGGCAAAAGTAGGGTTTTGCGGTGCAACGTTTTAAGTAAAATCGCAGGCATTTACATAAGTATAATAAGATGTCTAATGGATTTATGTCACCTTCCTGAGGCCATTTATCAGGAGCCGTTTCCACTCATCAAACATTAAAATTTTTAGGTAAAACGATCGAATACATTTGAGGCTTCAACCTTACATTACTACACCACATATAATTTTTCTACTTTTTCTCTTGTGCATTTGTGTTTAAAATAATGTACAACGGCGGGTATCATTATACCTGCTTCTTTTTTTGTAACTGTGGCTTTGACTTTATAATACTTAATCGGCAAGGGTCAATAACGGCTTTAAAATATTAAGCCTGTAACGCATAATGATCTTATCGCTATAAATAAGATTGATAAATTTTACAGCCGGAGATTGCACGATATAGCTGTAAATAAATTTGCCTGGCCTGATGGTTATGGGTGTGATGTTGGCCCAAACAGGTTGGTTAGTTTGTAATGCATGTAATTTTTCTGTTTCTAAAGTATCCACCTTGCCTGGTTCAATTGTAGCGTTGGTACTTAATTCAAAATAAATGGTGTCGCCCAAAGCCGCTTCAACAACGCCTTTCTCAGGTTTGTAACCTGTTATTTGCATTCGAACATAACCTTGTTGTTTAAAAGGTGAAACATTGTATTCCTTTAAATTGGGAGGTTCCAGTAATAACGTCCATTGCAAATCTTCAGGGTAGTGATCGTTAATAAATTGTCTTGGCGGAGTCAAAAAATATGTTTCATCAACACGCTGAATAAACTCGTTTGATGAGTACGTTTGAAATCCACTGGCCCAGGTTACATCCAGCAGATGCCAGGTGCTGTCAAGGTATACAGCGTTCCAGGTGTGGTT
>JANPPB010000667.1:0-3100 GCA_031428295.1 Segetibacter sp.
ATCTTGTTTTAGAAAAAATTGGTGCAGGTGAAACAATGGAAGATGTTTTAAATGCCTACCCTTTTTTAAAAAGCCAAAGCATTCTTGCCTGCATATCTTATGGTGCCGCTTCTGTAAGAAATGAAACACTGTTAGATGTTGAATGATTTCCTTCCAATTATTATTGATGAAAGTACAGATGCAAGGATAACCAAAGCCTTACTTCAAGCCGGATTTAAAACTATGTCTATTCAGCAAATAATGCCCGGCAAAGATGATATTGAAATCATACAAATGGCGGTTGCTGAAGAAGCGTATATTTTAACTGAAGACAAAGATTTTGGCGATGAATTAGTTTATAAAAAAGGCGTTCATAATGGAGCAATGTTACTGCGATTGGCAGGTGTAGAAATTGAAAAGAAAATAGAACTCGTGCTTGCGGCATTTAGTAAACATCCCAAAGAATTAATAAATGCATTCGCTGTTTTAAGCAAAAAAAATTTACGGATAAGAAGAAACGAAAATTAAACCCAACATTCCAAAGTTTATGATTGGGTTGTTTGATAAGGAACATAAAACCAGTAGCGCCGGTAATTGTGCAGCCTCCCCAACCTTCCAAAGGAGGGCTATCCAACACACATAACCTCGAAGCAAAAGTTTCAGCAAACACTTACGCTCCATTGATTGCTTTTAAGAAGCCCCCTTTGGGGGATTTAGGGGGCTGGATCATAAAACCAGGAGCGTCGGCAGTTTGTGCGGTTGATGATTGGTTGGCGTTGATGAAACAATATAGGAGAAGCTGTAACTATAAATACAATTAAGAAGATAATAATTCATTTCTAACGCTTACATTAGCTTTTTGAGAGTTCAATAATGAATGAAGCTATCCAGATAAATGTTAATCATGAAGTGCTTAGGTGGGCAAGAGAATCACTTGCATTAAATCGAGCAAAAGCTGCTGAAAATACTGGTATTTCTGTGAAGCGTTTAGAACAATTGGAAGACGGAGACAAGCAGCCTTCGTTCGATGAATTGAAAGCTATGGCAAAAGCTTACAAACGTACCATAGCTACCTTATTATTGCAGATTCCACCCCAAGAAAAGCCGTTACCACCTGATAGAAGGAGTGTTGATTCAAAAGAGCTAGGAAATTTTCACGAGAGAACAATTATGGCTGTGCGAAAAGCACGTGCTTTAGCTGAGTCTCTTGTTGAACTTAAACGAGAAGCAGGCATTTCGATTACACGTTTTCAGCTTAGGGCTTTTATAAAGGACTCCCCCTTAACAATTGCAAGACAGCTTTATGCAGAGCTAGGCATAAGTGAGGTAAGAGAACTTAAGAATATCAACGATGCTCTCGATGCTTATATTGATAAAGTTGAATCACTGGGTGTCGCAGTATTCCAGCTAAGCCTTACACAAGATAATCTTCGTGGATTTTCTATTGTTGATGAAGCAATACCAATCATTGGAATAAAGAGAGGAGGAGAGCCACCGACAGCGAAAATTTTTACCCTTTTTCATGAGCTAGGTCATATTCTATTAAATGAAGGCGGGCTATGTGATTTATCAGAAAGTACAACTCATCAAGTAGAGAAGTGGTGCAATTCTTTTGCCGCCGAAATACTAATTCCAGCAACGGAACTTTTAAAACTTGATATAGTTGTTGACCATAAAGCAAGAGGTGAAAAAGTTTGGTCGAAAAATGATTTAATTACTATAGGGAATTATTTTCATGCTGGTCACTTAGCAATTTTGCGGAGCTTGTTGGAGAATAACTTAACAACACAAGCCTATTATCAAGAAAAGCATGCTGCCTGGAATAAACCTTCATTTGGAAGAGCAAAAGTTCCTGAAGGAAGAAACATTCCAAAAGAAACTATTAAAGAAAAAGGAAGAACTTATTTAAGACTTGCCTTTCAAGCCTTTGACCTTAATAGAATTGACTTGAAAGACCTTTCAGACTTTTTGGGAGTTCGACTTTCTTATATTCCCAAAACCCGCCAATTACTTAACGCATAAACATGGAATTAGACTTCAATCAGGGAAGTGTTGTTTATGTAATTGATACAAGCGGATTGATTAATCTGGAAGCAAGTTTCAAATATGATAATCCTGTGTTTACAGCTATTTGGGAAGAAATTGAAGATTTAATTAAACAAGGAGCTTTCAGAACAATTGATTTTGTAGAGGACGAAATAAATAATTACGAAGGCAAACAAGATTTTTTAAAAAATTGGGTTAAGAAGTGGAAAAAACTTTTTGTAGTCACTACTGATGCCGAAAGTATTAATGCTGCTATTCCAATTATTAACGAGGAATATACTTCAGGTTTTTTTGACGCGAAAAAACAAGCTGAAGGCAAAGAAGAAGCTGACCCGTATTTGATAGCTTATTGTAAAACTCACCAATGCGTATTGATTACGAATGAAAGTAAACTCAGACCAAATAAAATCCCAGGTGTCTCAGCAAAAAACGGAGTAAGATGTATTAACGTTACTGAATTTTTAGCAGAACGGGGAATGAAGATGGAAAGAAAGAGGAAGTTATTATAGATGTTATCTGCAATTGTATTTTCCTGGTCTTCCTTCAGTTCAATCCATAGTTTATGATTAGGTTCTTTGATAAGGAACATAAAAACAGGAGTGCCGGCAGTTGTGCGTTTGATAATTGGTTTGGTGTTCATGGAGCAAATGTGAGAGAAGCTGAAAGCGACATGAAACTATATTAGACTATTGCATCTGCCTATAAATTAGCTCTGAATAAAAGTGTTTAAACCCCCTAAAATAAAAGGCACTCTTCTTTGTTCATTGTGTTCCAAATGACAGCTGATCCACTCGTAGATATGTGGTTCGTTTGCCATGGTGTTGGGTGCTATTTCAGTACAGCTGGCAATAAACATTGAGAGCGAAAAATCAAATAACAACTCGAAGTCCATACCTCCAATATTTAAGAAATTTTAATTTTTATGTCCAAAACCATTATTCACTTAATATTTATGAAAAAATTACTCTTTTTTTTAACCCTAATTACCTTTTCGGCATTTGCTCAAAGAACGGTAAAAACAACAAACGGAAAAGTCGAAGGCTATGAAAATCATGGTCTACGAATTTTCAAAGGC
>JANPPB010000668.1:0-6162 GCA_031428295.1 Segetibacter sp.
GTATGCAACGTTGCATGGTGCTCAATGGGCGACGAAATGATGTGCCTGCATCCCAAATCTCTTATTGCTGCTGTAATGGCTGTGTTACTGCTTTCCGTTCCTCCACTGGTAAAAAATATTTCTGCGGGATGGGCATTTAAAATTTTTGCTACACTCTTACGTGCAATTTCTATAGCCAAACGGCTCTCTCTGCCATAACTATAAATGCTCGAAGGATTTCCATAGCACGAGGTTAGGTAAGGCATCATTGCATCCAACACTTCAGGATCTAAACAGGTGGTGGCAGCATTATCAAAATAAATTCTATCAGCCATAAATCAATAGGTTTCAATAAAAATAAATGCATTTTTAAACATCATTCAGCACCACAGGCACCAGCCAATTATAAAAAGTAAACTGGGCATGAAGCAAAAAATTTCGCAATAATATGTTTAAGAAAACAGGCAACAAATGTAAAGCAAACGTATCAGTTTGATACTTTAGGGGGAGAAGAAGGCATTGGAACAACAGTTAAACTGGATTACAACGGGGAAGAAATCTTTTTCATGTGGGGCATATCCCACACCAAAGTACTTGCTCCTAAAATGGCAGCATCAGCTTCGTTCAACTCGCTAAAAATAATTTTTACCTTGTTCTTGTACATAGGCAAAACGTTCAGTTCGAGGTGGTGTCTTGCAGGCTGCAAAAACAAATCGCCTGCCTTAATTACACCACCAAATAATATAATGGCTTCGGGGGATGTGGCCATTACAAAATTGGCCATTGCCTCACCCAAAATCTGGCCTGTAAAGCGAAACACTTCTATGGCCATCGCATCACCCTGTATGGCACATTCATAAATGCTTTTGGAGTCAATTTTATCTATATCAATGTTGCGCATGATGCTTGGCTCATCGTTGTTTTCCAGCATTTCTATTGCTGTTAATTTTACGCCTGTGGCCGAAACATACGATTCAAGCGAACCCCGTAAATCGGTCTTCCAATGTTTGCGGCCATTCCTTATAATAATGGTATGCCCCAACTCTCCGGCATAACCATCCAAACCATACACCAGTTGACCATTGCAAACAATTCCACTGCCCATACCGGTACCAAGTGTAAGCATCACAAAATCTTTTAACCCACGGGCTGCACCATAAATCATTTCGCCCATAGCAGCGGCATTGGCGTCATTGGTAATCAGGCAAGGCAAATCAAATTTATCAGCTATCAATTTGGCAAGGGGCACAACACCATTCCACCTAAGGTTGGGTGCATATTCAATAATGCCTTTGTAAAAATTGGCATTGGGGGCACCAACACCTATGCCCACTACATTACCCTGGTTACGGTATGAATCTATAATTGGTGAAAGATTTTCGTACAACTCATTTATGTAAGGTTCAACTACATCGTATCCGTCCGTCCGAATTCTACCCTTCATTAAAATTTCTCCCCGATGGTTTACAATTCCATACTCTGAGTTTGTGCCACCTATATCTATGCCTATTGCAAAATTTGGAGAAACCGTCATTATGTTGAATTTCTTATTTTAAACAAATGTATTACAGTAACTTTTTGTTAAGCCGATGGGGCGCATTGCAAATTGTTGCATCGGGTTTCAACTTATGTTATTTGTATTTATTAAAATGATGCCATGTAAATATATAAGTACAAGGGTGTGACACAACGATTTTGCCTAAAGAACTTTTGCTCGTCCCCAAAAAAAGTACCAATTAAAAATGAACCCAACCGGAGTAATGACAATATGGGTTTACTGGCTTAATAAAACATACACCAATATGGTAATGATTACCAGAATGAGACTTACAACTTTGGTGTATTTCCACGGGGTAATATCAACCTCGCCGGTATAAGTGGGTGAATAGGTATTCTTGTTTTTGTAAAATTTAGAGACCAGTAACATCACCAAAATATTCAGCACAAATTCAATTCCCCACACATGCACAAAATGAATGTCGACCTTTAATATGAATGATGTGATAATGTAAAATGCCAGACCTGTAAATATTGCCACATTAGCTGCTGTTGCAGATATGCTTTTAATAAAAAAGCCACCTAATAAAATTGAGGCTATAGGTATAAAGAAGATGCCATTTAATTGCTGCAACAACTGGTACAAACCTTCGGGTGCTTTACCTACCAATGGCGCTGCAATCATAGAAAAAATGGCCATCAATATCGTGGTCCACTTTCCAATTTTTACCAATTTCTTCTCCCCTGCCTGCTTGTTAATATGCCTTTGGTAAATACCCAGGCTAAACAAAGTAGCGGCACTGTTTAGTACTGCGTTTAAGGTACTCAACACGGTACCCATTACCATTGCCGCAAAAAAACCAACGAGACTTACGGGCAACACTTTTTTTACAAGGGTTGGGTAAATGGTATCCTGTGCACCATACAGCGAATCGTTGAAATAATAATAGCCAATAACACCGGGCAATACAATGATGATGGGCATTAATATTTTAAACATACCCATTAACAAAAAGCCCTTTTGTGCTTCTTTAAGATTTGCTGCACCCAATGCTCTTTGTACAATTACCTGGTTCATACACCAAAAATATACCTGGTTAACTACCAACCCTGTAAACAAGGTGCCAAAAGGTAAAACGGAGTCCTTGCTGCCGATTGAATTAAATTTTTCGGGTGCATGCTGATATACCTTGCCCAGGCCGTTGCCAATGTTACCGTCACCAATGTTCCATAAGGCAATTAACGGCACCATTAACCCGCCAACAAACAGACCAATTCCATAAATAGCATCAGAGTAAGCAATTGCCTTTAACCCTCCAAATATGGCGTAGACTGAGCCCAATACCCCAATGCCAAGGATGAGGTAAAAAATAGCGGTGTCTTTCGAAACGTTTAGTTTTTCTGATACATCGAACAAGGTTTCCATATTAATGGCCCCGGTATACAACACCACCGGCAATAGGGTAACTACAAACGAAATAATGAGCAACACATTTACAATGGTGTGGGTAGATTTATCGAAACGGAGTTCAAGATATTGTGGTATTGTGGTCAGCCCCATTTTAAGATAACGGGGTATAAAATACAAAGCGCCTGCCACCAAAGCCAATGCTGAGGTTACCTCCCAGGCCATAACAATAAAGCCATTTTTATAAGAGGAACCATTCATGCCCACCAGGTGCTCTGTAGATATATTGGTAAGCAACATAGACACAGCTACCAGCGGAGCACCTAATGACCTTCCCCCCAAAAAATAACCTGATGCGGTTGTAAAGGCGGTTTTGCGAAGCTTGTACCAACTGTAGAAACCAACCAATAATGTAAAAGCAACAAAACTGAAGAGAGAAATGCTCATGCAGGCAGATGTTTAAGGTGTAACAATCAATTTGAACCAAATATAGGTTGTTAGTTTATTGAAGCATGGGGGTAAATAAAATGTATGTGCCTACAAAAGAAAGTTTTCTGTACAACAAAATTTGTTGGGTACCTAATCAGGAGAAATGATAGCTGGCCCGGTAAAAATTACATGGTAACCGGAAGGTAAATGATAAAGGTTGCTCCCTGTCCGGGAACACTTTGGGCTTTAATAAAACCATTATGATTTTCAACCACCCGCCTGGCTATGGCAAGCCCAACACCTGATCCTTTGTATTGGTGATTGCCATGGAGCCGTTCAAAAACTCTAAAGATTTTTTCTGCATCCTTTTGGTTAAAACCGATGCCTTTATCGCTTACGGTTATTGAATGATAAAACGAATTGGCCTGGGCTTCTGATAATGCCATTCCTGTTTCGAAACCTTTTACCATAGCACTTGTGATGGTTACCTCGGGAATAGCATCCTGCGGCGTGTATTTAATTCCGTTAACAATTAAGTTTTGAAATAACTGTTGCATTTGCCGTTTATGTCCTTTAATTACAGGCATGGCACCCACCTTAACAACCGCTCGTCTTTCTTCAATCACCAGGTCTAAATCTTCCAATACCTCCTTCAATTTTTTATTCAGGTCAATGTCTTCAAGGTCAAAGTTTTCATGCGATAGATGAGAATATTCCAACAGATCATCCACTAACAAATACATGCGTTTAATGGCCTCTTCCAATTTATCGAAGGTTTGGAAGGGGTCGTTCTCCTGCAGGTTTGTAAATCGAAACTTTAAACGGCTGAGCAGCATATTGATTTTTCGTATCGGCTCTTTTAAATCGTGAGAGGCAGCAGAAGTAAATTCTTCGAGACTTTTATTGGACCGCTGCAACTCTTCAATTGACCTTTGCAACTTAAACTCAAGCTTTTTAAAAGGGGTTTGATCGTTAAAAGTTACCAGGAGTTCATTACCCATTTTGTCGGTACGTACGTTAAAAAAGAGGTCGTGCTCTTCATTAAAATGAAACTCAAAAGTGTTGGGTACGTTTTTTTGATAGGTGTGTTTAAAATAATCGAATAGTCCCTGAGATTTATAGAATGGAAATGGCTCGCTTACCAACTGGTCTTTAAGAAATGAATTACTCACTTTAAAAAAATCCTCAATAGCCTTATTGACCAATTCAAATTTAAAATCAATAATCTCTCCGCTTTCATCGGTAACAGGCTTAAAAACAAAGATGCCTGCACGGGAAGTATTGATAATTTTACTAAGCCGGTCCTTATCATTTTTACTTTCAGAAATATCAACAATGGTTTGTACCACTCCATCATTACCAAGCCTTGTAATATATATGTTAAACCAGCCGTCATTCCCCTTCTCATCGTAATACACTTCTTTTTCTATTGCTAAGCCGTTGTTTAATACGTGGCACTTTAATTTAAAAAGTTCACTGTTGGGCGAATGATCCATCAACCTGAGATAGCTCTTTCCTATAATTTCATCTTCACTTAAACTTACCATTACTGCAAACCGGTTGTTTACATTCCGGAATGTAAAATCAATGATTTCGCCTTCATCATTTCTAACTGCCGCCAATGCTAAAACACTTTGCTGACTAGCATCTAAAATGCTTTTTAACAAGTTGGCCTGGGACTCTATTTTTTCTTCAATCTGCTTTTTACCTGTAATATCTACAAACCTCGACAAAACGCCTTCATCAAGCTTTTGCAGCGATACAATAAACCATCCGTATTTTTCTCCTTTATCGGTGCGAAAAGTGGTTTCAAATTGTACCGGCTTTCCCGTTTCAACTACTTTTTTATGAAGTTGGTATTGTTCATCGTTATGCAAGTGAGGCAGTATTTGCAACAACGTTTTGCCTATAGAATTTTCCGGAAATTTTGCCAGCCGGCAACCTACCGCATTACAATGTGTAATCATGAAATCAACTATAACTGTTTGAGAGTCGTAAATGGGATCCATGATTAAAATTCCATCTACCGAATTTTCGATGATCGAATTATACCTTTTTGCCTGTTTTAGAACATCAACTTCTGTCATACCATAATTTATTCGGCTAAAGTGTTATACCACGTTTGATCGATGTTTTTAGGAAAATACCCGCAGGCGTACAAGTTACCCGCCAAATGTTGAAGATGTAAAGCTATAAAAGATGCCCTTTAAAATTGCCGGTACGAATTATAAAAATTTTTACGGTATTGAGGTGTAATTTTACCAGCTTAAAATGCGCCTTTGCAAGGCCTGACAACTTACTAAATACAAGAGCTATGAATTTTACAATAGAGGAACATATACCCGTTGATTTTAACCCACTTAGCCGTGTTTGGATCTACCAGTCGAGCCGGTTATTTTTATTAAGCGAAGCATTGGAAATTGAAGTTATGCTCAACGATTTTGTAGCGGGCTGGCAATCTCACGGGCATAAAGTAAATGGTTATGCCAATTTAATTTTTGGACAATTTGTAATAATTATGGCCGACGAAACCCAGGCCGGCGTAAGTGGTTGCAGTACCGATAGCTCTGTTCGCCTAATAAAATCTATTGAGCAAAGTTTTAAAGTAGATATGTTCGACAGGCAAAATCTTGCTTTCCTGGTTAAAGACAAGGTGCAGCTTATTCCTTTAGCGCAGTTGAACTATGCTACCCAAAACAATTTTATAAGTACTGATACCATCTACTTTAATAACCTGGTACAAACAAAAAAGGAGTTGCTTGAGAACTGGATGATTCCAATAAAAGATAGCTGGCTTATGAAAAAAATAAAGTCTTTGCAAACTGCCTGATCGGGTTTTCTTCCTGGCA
>JANPPB010000669.1:0-2072 GCA_031428295.1 Segetibacter sp.
AAAACATAGCGTCCTGATCTTATTTGGATATAATTTACTCCCCCGGATTTTTCCGGGGGTTTTGTTTTTTTACAGACTTCACGTAGCCTCACATTTTCTTACTTTTCTTTTTCAGGTAATACATATTGGTAGGATATTTTCCTCAAAAGAAAGCTTCGGCCCTAGCGCTTTTTAATTATTATTTTTCTCAATGCAACGGTATAAATAAGTACGGTGTCAACTCCCCTGAATACCTGTATGAACGAAGAAAAGCAACTTATAAAAAAATGTTTAAAAGGCGATGCAGCAGCACAAAAGCAATTGTACACGTTACATGCAAGTCAAATGTTGGGTGTTTGTTACAGGTATACCAAAAGTTTACAAGATGCTGAAGATGTGTTGCAGGAAGGTTTTATAAAAGTATTCAGATTTTTATCGCAGTACACAGGTGAGGGAGAAGTGGCCGCCTGGATTAGAAGGATTATGGTGAATACGGCTTTAAACTTTTTAAAGAGGAATAAGAAATATCAATATGAAATGGTGTTTGATAGTAAAGAATTGCATGTAGTGTCGCAGGATGACCCTGTTATGAATTTACAGGCCAAAGACATAGCAGAACTCATCAGGCAATTACCGATAGGCTATCAAACTATTTTTAATCTGTACGCGGTTGAGGGGTTTACCCATCGTGAAATTGGCCAGATGATGGGCATCAGCGAAAACACTTCAAGGTCGCAATACATGAGGGCAAGGCATCTGCTCATAAGCTGGATAACTAATAGTGCCGGCAATAAAAACAAGGCTTATGCAAAATGAATTTGAAAAGAAGGTGCAGGATCAAATGGCGGGGTTTTCCATAACTCCATCGGATGGGGCATGGCTGCATATTGAAAAAAATATAGGAAAGGATAAGCGCAAAAAGCGATTGGTGGTGTTTTGGTGGACAGCGGCTTTTTTAATGGTGGCTGGTGGCGCGGGTTTGTGGTTTTACAATGATGGCTCAAGCAAAAACGCTGGTAAATCTGCGGTGGTAAAAGCAGTTGAACCGGCTATTACCCCTGAAGAAAAGGCAGACAACGACCCTCTTGCACCAGTGGGTAGCCATAAGGTTGCGCGGGCAAAAGATCAATCCTCATCTACTGTTGAACACAATGAAAATACAGGTGATAATAAAAAGGTAGCTTCTACTGCACCTTCTGCTGGTGAAGCCGATAATGCTCTTTCAAACTCAACAGGTAACAACAATAAGCTGCCAAACGACAAGCCCCAAAAAGCTATAGCTAAAAGTAAGCGCAGTAGGCAAGAGACAATTGCAACTGCTATCACTAAGTCGTTGACGGAAAGAAAAACTACTTCCTCATTGGAGCGTACAAGCGTTGTAACTACCCCGACTGAGCAAGCCGAACGTGCATCCGATAAAGAATCATTGCCTGCTGTTGCTCTCCCCAAAGCGAAAAAGAAGAATGATGCAGCGCCTGAGACGAAAACAGTTTTGGCTGCTAATGGAGGCAATAAAAATGAAAACGAAGCTGCCCCAATAATAGCTGAAAAAGAGCAGAAAAAATCAATTGGTGAGCCTGTTGCAACCATAGATTCTGTGTTAGCAAAAGTAGATGATACAGCACCTTCTACACCGGCTGTTGCCGCGGGTACGGCAGCACCAAAATCGTTAAGCATTCCAATAAAAAGGAACAAGCCATACTTCGGGCTCACTGTATTTGCCGGTCTGTCCGATAACAAAACAGGCTTTCCTGTACTTTCTGAAAAGGCAGCCAGCGACATTTTTGCCAACAGCCCCTCCGGCCAGGTTGTGGGAAGTGCCAGGGCTGACAACCCGCTGAATGCGGGTTACCGGTCCGGCTTTTCATTTGGATTGGGTGGCTTCGCGGGTATAAAACTTAGCAGGCGACTTGCACTTTCAGGCGGCATAAATTACCAACAATATTCAGCCTCCTCCCAAGCAGGTACTGCGGTAAATACGCAACGCAATTTGTACGACTCACTGTTAAATACCGGGGTTGTAGTGGATCGTTTTTATAGTTACAACCCGGGGTCATTTGCGGCTATTAGGGGTTACACCAATAAGTACCACC
>JANPPB010000670.1:0-10269 GCA_031428295.1 Segetibacter sp.
AGTTTGTCGAAGGGTAATCAATACTTCCTGTTCCAATCCTTTTTTATGTTGATGCAATAGTTCTATCACCGGATGTAGCTGATGGTAAGCCTTATGTTCGGGAGCAAGATGTACAGCGGTTTGTTTGTTGTACAAAGTCCGGTTTCCAAAACGGGTTAACAGTTCTTCAAGGTTAGGGGGTATAAAAAAGGAGGCTTTACTATGAAGATGTTTTTGGTATTCATTTAAAAATATGCTGATGCCTGCAAAATCAATATCCCCATAATGAAGATAGGCATTAGGTATTTGCATCAGCCATTTTAGCAAATCGCCACTGTAGGGATAGCGACAAACAAACAGAGGATTAATGTTTGCAAAAAGATATGCCTGTTGCTGCAGGTAATTAAAGTTTTCGGCATTTTCTACCCCAACAACAGTTACATCCGCTGGCACTGAAAAGTTTTTAAAATCCGAAACATAAGTAAACAAACCAGGTATTGGTTGAAGGGATGTTTTTTGTTTATTGATAGTTATAAAAATTGGCTGCAGGCTGGTTACCATAAACCCTTTAAAACTGCGTATCCTTTTAATTTTTGAATTGGAAGATGCTTCTATTACTTCAGACCTGTTGACCATTTTGTTTTGCATGGCTTCTAAATAGGTTGCCAGGCTTGCTATGCCAAAACGGTTGTGCAGGTTATGGTTTAAGGCTATAATATCCGGAACAAACAGGTAGGTTCGGCCACGGCCCTGCATCTGTTTTTGAATAAGTCCTTCCTTAATTAATTCATCTATTATGGCATGTTTTAAACTGCTGGCAGGTAGTTTTTCTGCCTGTTGTAATTGTAATAATTTTTGCGCTATGTGTACGGGCAGGGTCATGCTACATTGTGTTGACTAAGTATGCGCTTTACCCTTGTGAAGCTACGGCTGTCTTTTTCCAGCTTATAAATATGACGGTAGGCGAGGGCATCGTTTTCGGTAGGGGAGCCATTGATGAGCCATATATTTCGTGCCGAGGCAAAGTTTAAAATGCCCCGAACGTTTACCGGGTGCAGCCTGCCTATTTCATCCAACATGCAGTGAAGCTTAAAGTCTTTAAAACGTTTGCTGGCGCCCTCTTTAAACACGTTAAGCAGCATAATATTTATCATTGCTTTCACCAGTACATCTGTGCCCTCGCTTCCTACATTGGCCAGTCGTTCTACCCAGCCGGTGTCGTTTTTATTTTCAATAATCCTGAATTTAATTTCGAATGAGTCAGACAACGAAATAGTATCGCGGCGAAGGTTCTGTATTTCTTTTATCAATTGTTTTAGCAGATCAACAGCTTTCTTATTTTTTGTTTCGGAGTCGTTCTGCGAAAACAAATTGGCTGCACCCAGCTCAAAACCGCTTTCGCTGTTAAACTGCTGAATAAGTTTTAGTACCTGCACCACCTTGTTATCGCTTTCATCCATCTTCATTTCTATTTTTTGGATGACCCCTACAGCAATGGTATTATTTTGGGTAAAGTCGTTATTGATTTTGGCTATGATCTTTTGAATTTCTCCCTCGCTGCTGGTTAGCTCGTTGGTTTCTTTACCTATTAGTTTAATAATACTTGCATAGCGTTCGTTTACCCTTCTTTCAAATTCAGCTATCCGGTTGTCTTCAATAAACTGCTGAAGTTTGTCAGCAAAATCCAGGTATTCTTTTTTGTCGATTAACGTAGCAGAAAACTTAAAAATATTGTTTGAAGTAAAGTGACTGAGAAACTTGTTAATTACCTCTTTAACATCATTCACCTTTTCAATTATGGCGTAGTGAATTTCTTTAATCAGTCTGGCCAGTTCTTTGCACCGCCTGGGGTTGGGCAAGGTATCTGTAAACATTTCAACAATTGTACTGCTGTACCATTCCAGTTGTTTAATAGTTGCGTACTCCTCTACATCCTCGTTAATGATTGCCAACAAAAGTTGTAAGCTGCTTACGCCTTCTGCAATGATATTAATTTCCTGCTGCAAAGTTCTGTACTGGTTATTGTACTTGCTTTCTTCGGTTAGCAACTGTTGTTGAAAAGCCTGGCGATTGTTTTTAAAATCCTCCGCTTTATCCAGCAGTTCGCGTTTGTCCTTTTTGTATTCGGCTACAGCGTCCCTGTTTTTTTCTATAAACTGCAATTCGCTTAGCAAAATGCCCAGTTGCTGCTCAATTATATTAAGGCGTTTAGTATCGGCCCCGCTGGCATGTAGTTCATCCTGCTGTTGCTTTTTAACTGCTTCAATCCTTGCCTTATTTTCGTTGCGGCATTCTAAAAGTGCTGTGTTAATCTGTTCTATTACCTGGTCACTTTCGGTCGATATATCCGTAATTCTTTGGTCTCTTTCCTTGTCTTTGGCTTTTATAAGTTTCTCAATTTCTTCTTCAATTTTTTTGGCGGCTTCTTTGATGGTTCTTTTTTCCCTGGCAGTAGTTTCAATCAACATTCCTGCCGTCTCCAAAGCAGTGTTTTTATCAGCCGCTGCTTTGTTTGTCCAATCGGTTAAAGCCAGTTTTGCAGATTGTAATTTCAGGTTAGCTTGTTGCAGGTTGTACTCCTGTTCTTTGGCTTCTTCTTTATTCTCCCTTAATTGTACAGCTATTTTTTTATGCAGCTTTTCGGTATCGTCCTTCCATTTTTCCTTCCAGCTATTCCAAATAGCGGTGGCTTTTTCTATTTGTTTTTGAATAATATTTTTCTCTGCTTCGTAGTCGTCAGCGGTTTTGGCAATTTTTTCAATCTCTTTCAGGTTAATGGAAACACCAAAAAACGATGGAGACTCCTTAACCATTTTGGCGTCGAGATCACCCATAAACAATACATCTTCATCGCAAACTTTGCCTATGGTAGTACTCCAGCCCGGTTTATTATTATTCAGCCATTCAAACAACGATCCCTTTGTATTATCGAGCTTATTATTAATGGTGCTTATCTGCTGTTGCAAAGCAGATAGGGTATTTTCAAATTTCTCCTGTTCCCTTTCTTTTTTATCGTTACTGGATGCACCTTCAAGGTCCCATTGTTTTTGAATAGAAGCCGCTTGCGATTTAAGCGATTGTATAGTGAGTTCTGCGCTTTTTGCCTGGTTGATTAAAAGGTTGATGTTTTCTTTTGCCTGAATAATTTCTTCGTTGTACCAGCGGCTATGCTTTATTTCGGCCTGCTTTATTTCGGCTTGCGTAAGCCTATCACCTGCTTCATCTACTGAAAGCTGTGCCTCCGCTAATTTTTGCTGATGTTGTTTTTTAATTGCTTCGTTTAAGCCTGCATATTGTTTTCGTAAAGCTTCTTTTTGTTGAAGCAAAGCGGTTTCAATAGCCAGTTGTTGCTGTTTGCTATGGTTAACGGTTTCTAAAAACTGGTTGTCCAGTTCTTTTAGCAGGGCATTGTATTTCTGGGTGGTTTCCAGATATTGCATGGAAAGCAGGGCTTTTTCGTTTTGCAGATTTTCAGCCTTTTTTTCAGCCTCGTGTTTTTTATTTACCCGTTCAACTATGCCATCAATCTTTATACGGCTATAGTATTCCTTTTTTTCTTTAACCGACTTTAGTTTATCGTCCAGCAAGGTTATTTCTCCCTGTAATTTTTCCCTTTTATTGGCGTACCGCTTTTTAATGTCTTCCAGCTTTGCCTGTACAACCTGTTTCTTATCCGTTTCCTTCTCAATGTCTTTTAACAAACGAGGCTGCTGTTGGGTAGCCAATTCATAGGCCTGTTCCAATTGTATACTTAAATCCTGTTTTTCTCTTTCCTGTCTTTTAATGGCCAGGTATAAATCGGCCACATGGTTTGCCTGTTTTTGCACAGCAGGTTGTCTAAACTGACGAATGTCTTTTAATTGTTCTTCAAAATCTTTTAACTGGTATTGATAGGTATCAAGCTTAATTACAATGTCGTCGTCGTTTAAGGAATGAATGATGGTTTCCTTAATAAACTCAGCTTCCAGCTTACTGTTTAGAAATACATTTTGTATGGTACGGGGTATGTTTTGGTACTGGCGGCTTTCAAGAAATGCATACTTTTTCAGATCCTTTTTTCCTTCATTGTTTCCATATAAAATATCACGATATTCTTCGTAACGGTCTATTTTTCTACTAAAGTCAATTCGTTTACTGTCCAGGCCAGCTCTTATTTTATCCCAGGTATCAAACACGCTGCCATCGCTTTCAATAAGAAGGTTTTTGTTATAACCGGCATCAATAAAACGAAAGCAAACTTTGCCCTGCGATTTAAAAGCAAGTATGCAATAGGGGCCAGTTTCTTTTACTACTTCATACACGATATAGCTATTGGCATAAGGCAGGTAGTATTCAGCAAAACTTTTCTTTTCGCGGCTAATACCCAGCTTTAAGGTATCGGCATTGTAAAAAAATAATATACTACGCAACAGGGTACTTTTGCCAACACCCTGTGTGCCAATAAAATGCACGTTGCCATCTATCTGCACCTCGCCGTAGGCAATGGATGCACTATTTATAAAAACAACTTTATTTAAATATCTCATTCTAAACTTCGGTGGGTATGTTAATGCTCAATATCAATTCTTCCAGGTAGGCAAACGATGTTAGCACCTTGTAGGTATCGTTTATTTCGTTTTCTTTTTCAATAAAATTATCTTTTCGCAGCATGTCAATTATCTTTTCAATACTGCTTTTGTAGGTATCTTCTTTTGAATATTTCTTAAGGTTTTCCAGTTTGTTTTTAAGCGTAGCATCCACATTTACCCTTACTAAAATATCAGATGGAGTAAAGCGATAACCTGCGCCAAAAGTGGTTTCAAAAGTTTTAAAAAAGTCAAGAATGTCAATCCATCTATAGGCAGCTTCAATTTTACGTTCCAGGTCGGCCCTGGCTTCTGTACGGGTAAAATAAAAATATTCATTGCCTTTCTCCAGGCTAAAATTTATGGCCTTAAAGTAATCGGTCAGGTCTTCGTAGTATTCTTCAATTACATTGTACCATCTTCTTTCTTCGTCGTTACTTGCATTGCTGCAAATAAACTGGCCCTTGCTTAGTTTTTCGAATATGTGGGCTGTTTGTTTTGGTAATTGCATAGCAATATTATTTAGGATATACCATGGCGTATTCAATATGCTGCTGCCGTTGGTATTGCTCAGTTATGTTAAGTTCGTTTTGATAGTTTGATACCACCTGGCAATAAATGTTTACCCTTTCTTCAAAATCTACCAGGCGGTTAAAGGTGTAATTCAATATAAAATCGAAAAGGTGATTACCCGCTGATGAAAAACTATTTTTTATTTCCTCAAGATTAATGAAAATCTGTTGTTCAACCTGGTCGTTAAAATAATCGGCATCAATAGTAGCAGCCAATGGAAGCTTAGCTTTTAACCCGGTTCGTATACGTTTGGCTATACGTTGTTTTATTTCTATCAGGTCGTCGCTTTGCAGCGTATCCATAGATAATTTAAGCGGGTAAATAGGGTTTGTTTCAAAAACCACTGCCGTATTCTGCCGTATAATGTCAATAAAATCCGATTTATTTTTAAGATCAAACTGGTCTTTTAAATACTTGACCTGTTTTAATTTCTCGAACACTTTGCTATGGTACTTAACCTGGTTTAAGTAATCTATAATTTGCTTTTGTAGTTCGATAGAGTTATGCCTGAGCTCATTAATCCGGTGTCGTAACTGGGTTACTACCTGTTTTAATTCTTCATCAAAGGCTGAGGTAAAAAATGCCTGTTCGCCGGTAGTAATTAAAAGTTCAGTCTGATCGAGTAGGGCATTAATATCCTTTCTTTTAACATCATAGTTTTCCAGCTTGGCAATCTTAATGGTATAGTTGGGTTCTGTTTTAAAAGTGTTATCAATATTTCTCAGCAGGTCAATCATATTCCTGAAGGAGATCCGGTTAATTTTTCTAAGAGTATTTTTAATGGTTTTTAGATAGATATATTGCCGGTCGGCGCTATTTTCCTGCAGGTAGTATAAAATATTTTGCTTTACCTGTTGTATGTTTTCGTTTATGTACGAAATATTGATTTCCTCATTTACCTCCAATATGGTTTCAAAAAACTGCAGGTATTGATCATCCATCTCAATAAAAGCTCCGTTTTTATTCAGTATACCGTGGTCTGTCAAAAAATCAATCCTTTCTTCTTTATCATCTACCAAAGGCAGGGCAAATTCCAGCTTGAAAGGAATTTTTCGTTTTTCAAAAACTTCCGTCAACAGCTTTTTTTCTCTGTCAAGGGTTTTAAAGAGCTCCGATATATTGTGAAATGAGGTCAATGGCGCTTGTTTCTATTATTACTTTCTTTTTTAAAGGGCTGCAAAATAAACGTATTATGCCCACATTATTCCCTGGATAAATTTCCATCATCTTCCGCTTGCTGTCAACTATTATCCCTATGTATTTGTAACATAGTGGGCTTTAACTTTTCAGGCTTCGCCGAAGCGTCTATAAAACAATACAAATGAAGTTCTTTAGGTGCCAAAGCATAAATGACTGCTAATATGAAATCATTCCTCACCTTTTCTATAAGCTTATTTATGTGTTTAATTGCGAACAGCCAGTTTGTTAACTACCGGCAATTGCTGATTTTTGGAAGTGAAACAACACCGGCATTGGTTACAAAGCAAAAAGACTTGCTCTACAGTGTAAAGGCTGGGGTATTGGAACGGGATATAAAAATTACTGTTGTGCCTGCAGCAAGTGAGCTGAATAAAAAATATAAAGTCAAACCAAACGCATTTGAAGTGGTCCTCGTTGGTAAGGATGGTGGTGAAAAGCATCGTTCTACTGCGGTTTTAAAGCCGCAAGAGCTCTTCGCAATAATTGACGCTATGCCAATGCGCAGGTCGGAGATGAAAAAGAACGAATGACCTTTAAGAGTCTGGTAGTTATTAAGGGAGAAGCACCAACAGCAACATAAAATAATTGGCACTTGCATCAAAGGGAAAACCATGTTTTAATCCACTACTACCTTCTTTGTCAATACTTCTTTGCCATTATAAACGGTTGCAAAATAGATTCCTTTGGCAAGGCCGTTGGTGCTGATTGTTTGCAGGGTTTGGTCGAGAAGATTGTGTGTGAGTACTGTTTGCCCCGAGGCATTTCTAAGCGTTAAAACTGCTTTGGTAAATGTGATAACCGAAGGTTTCACAATATTAAATTGATTTTTGCCAGGCACAGGAACTAAAGTAAATGTGTTACCGGAGAGGCTATAGTCAACCAAAAGAATGTTGCTATAGGAATAATTACCGTTTTTATCAAATTGCTTTAATCGGTAATAATCTTTGCCACTCAATGGTTTTTCATCAATAAACGAGTAGGTTGATGCGCCGGTTATATTGGTTGCAGTAAGCTTACCAATGGATGTAAAACTGTTTCCATCGCCACTACGCTCAACACTATAGTAATCACAATTAGGATCAGGTTCTGTTTGCCAGGTTAAGCGGGTTTTTTGGTTGGCAAGTTTTACGGCGTTAAACGAACGTAGGTTGATCGGTAAAACAGAAACCAGTGTTTGGCTAGCCTCAGGATTATTACCCAACAAATAGAGTGAGTTGTTGCCGGTAACTGCATTATTGTTATACTCAACAGTTCTAAAATAATAAGTTGCCCCGGGGTTAAGACCTGTTACAGTAACGCTGTTACCAGTGCCATTAAATACAACATGCGTTCCGGTGCCTATGGTAGAGGCCGTGTTAAAATCCCCATCTGCAACATAATCGGTACCATCTAATGGAAACTCATCCACGTTAGCATCCTGTTTTATTAACAGCAGACGTTTGTTACCATTGCCGTTTGTCCAATTAACGGTAACCGAATTGTGGGTAACATCGCTAAATGAAAAATTTGAAGCATTTATTGTTGGGCTTTCCATTAAATCCCATGTGGGCCAGGTGGTGGTGGCAGCCAGGCAATCCCATCCCAGATTATACAAGGCCGGACCAAAATTAGTATTAGTAATATTTCGCTTGTTTAAAATAATGATCCAGGTATAGCCACCTGATGTTCGCATTTGTATACTGGCAACACCATCAATACCACCGGTGTGCCACCAGTTGTTGTTCTTAACATTCCATCCTTTAGCATAATACTGGTTATTGGCCGATGGATTTACCATTGTGTCTATGCTTGTGGGTGCAAGCATGTCGGGCTTAGTATTAAAACCATCAATGGCTACAAGAAGTTTAAGCATATCCCTGCTACTTGCAATCCATCCTGCATGCGAATCCATTGCAATTAAATTATGTCCTCCATACTCCCATTTAACATAAAGCCCGGTGCCGTAACACGATAGAGTTTTGTATCCATTAGCACTGTATTCTACTTCGCGTTCCTGTTTTTCTGATAAAAGATTATTAGCAATATGCATATCAAAAATACCCAGCGGGGCCAGGATGGAATCTCTAACATACTTTTCATAAGATTTTCCTGTTATTTTCTCAATCACTGCTCCTAACACTACATAACCAAGGTTTGAATATTTATAAGCGGTGCCTGGAGCAAAATCAAGACCCTTTTCTATCGCAAATTTTATAAAAGCATCTCTTGTAACAGGGTTGGGTGTTCCGGTAAGTTGTGCAACCCGCAGTGGATAATCCACAACATCGCAACCGGCAAAAAAATTAGTGTAGGGGCTGGTTGGATTTGGATTGCAATTGATCTCCCTGTTCCAACCTGCGGAATGTTCCATCAGGTTTCGGAGGGTTATATCATAAATGCGGTTATCAGTTATGTTGGCAGCAGAAAATACCGGGTGATTCTGTAAAATGCCTCCTGCACCAAACACTTTAGCAGACATAGATAACAATCCGTCCTGCATCAACTTCATAATAGTAGCTGAAGTTATTTGTTTAGATAGACTGGCTATTCTAAATACATTGTTTGGTTGGGCTGGGATAGTCTTATTAATATCTTCATAGCCAAATGCACGCATATAAACGATTTTTCCTTCTTTAGCAATGGCAACAGTGGCTCCCGGAATTTCGTAGGTAGTTAAAAAGTTTTTGATGAGAACGTCTGATTGCACCATTGAGGGCACAGGTATACCTGATTGAGCATCGGAAATAGTAATCAACAAAATGGCGGATAGCGCAAGTAAAAAATGTCTCATAATACCTTATCTAAAAGTGAAGATTATTTATGTAAGGTTATTCGATTGGTACTGGAGTGTGAGACAACAAGCTCGAAATTAGTAAAAACTGTTTAATTTTTTTAAAAGTTTACCTGGTAAATATATTGCCTGTTCTGAAAGAGTTAGTATGTTTTTATAGACAAAAGGTTGCATATTGGTTTAAGTTATAGGAATGATTCCTGGACTTTTTCGGGATGCAAAGTCTTTATCAGAATTCTATATGATGGATGATGGTTTTTTATAGCAGTCGAAACGAGGCTATGGCCTGAAGCACCTGGCAAAAAAAAGAGGCTGTTTCAAAACTAATGAGACAGCCTCGTTTATTCGGATCCCTATTGGAGAGTGAGAATCGTTTGAGTGATTCTTAGCGCCATCTTTTTGTAATAATACAGCCTGCGGTATTTAAATTTTGAGCCTAAGATAATATGATCACTTTCTGACTTAACTCACAGCTTCTTCCATATATGCCTCAGTGGGCTCGCAAGTACAAACAAGGTTACGATCGCCATGGGTATTGTTTACACGGCTAATGCTTGGCCAAAATTTGTGTTGTCTTAAATAATCTAATGGAAAGGCAGCCTGCTGGCGACTATAAGCATGTGTCCACTCATCAACGCAAATAACATGTACGGTGTGAGGGGCATTTTTAAGCGGATTATCGGTCTTATCAAAAGTGCCATCCTGTATAGCCATAATCTCTTCATGTATATTGATGAGTGCATCGCAAAAGCGGTCCAGTTCAGCCTTGTCTTCACTTTCGGTAGGCTCAATCATGATAGTACCTGCAACAGGAAAGCTTAACGTTGGTGCATGGAAACCGTAGTCCATTAAACGCTTGGCTACATCTTCAGCTTCAACACCCAAAGCCTTAAACGGACGAAGATCAACTATGAATTCATGAGCACAGGTATTGTTCTTTCCACTGTACAAAATTTTATAGTGATTCTCCAACCTTGTCTTCATGTAGTTGGCATTCAGTATGGCATATTCAGTTGATTTTCTCAGTCCTTCGGCACCCAGCATTTTTATGTAAGCATAGCTGATCAACAAAATGGAAGCAGAAGCATAAGGAGCCGCACTTACGGCATTGGTTTTATTGCCTGAAGGAGCATTAATATGTCCCGGTAAAAACGGAGCAAGTTTATCGTTTACACAAATAGG